>JAAZVM010000057.1 GCA_018623505.1 Patescibacteria group bacterium
GATATAAATATATTTTTTTTAATAATTCTTCTCACTTTTCTTGAATTTTGAAAAATCTTTCCTTTTTAGAATTATAATAAAAAATTATTAATGAAATTGTTCATCATAAAAAAGTTCATGCAAGTCATCAAATTAAAGCAATTATAAATTTTTCTTCGATCATAATTTTATTTTTTACCTAATAATCCCCTCCAAAACTCAATATCACTTATCTTTTCCCGAGCTTCAACTATTTCTTTTTTGAAATCGTTATATTCCTCTGGAGTTATTTCAAGTTCTATGTATTTGTAATTTCAATCTTTTCACTCTACGAAATCTATAGCTACTGCTCAGATATCAAACTTTGAATTAAACTCAAAATCTACTTCGCAAAGTAGTTTATAGAAAAGTAATTGTCTGAAATATTTCCCTTCTCATCAGCCCAGGCTGCCATCTCTCGCTCCGCGATTCACCTTGTCTTTTTTATTTCAGTATCTATCTAAACCTTTGATTTGTCATATAGTTTTTGCTTTACCTGTTTTGTAATCAACTAAAGCAACTTTATCTTTGAAAAATGCCAATTGTCATTCTTGATTAGCTGAATCAAGACTTGAAGTTCAGATTCTTTCTATTTTATCAATTGTTCCAGTTAGTGGAATTCATTCAAAAGTTAGGTTTTTTCTTCTAAAACTATACTCAAGTACTAGAGGTTCTTCTTTTTTACTTGCATGTAAGTCATAGTAACCTTCTAGTCCAGTGATTCCCTTTTCTAGTAGTTTTTCATACTCTTCTGGTAGAAGTATCTCTTTAGTTAATAATAATTTGAAAGTAGAAGTTAAGTATGACTTTTCTGGTAATTTTGATTCTGCTTTATATTTTAGATAAAAAAGTTCTAGAGCTCTATGATAAACTTTACCAAAAATAGTAAACTGATTATCTATAAATGGATATTTAAAAACTGCTTTATTTAGAAACTCCATTGGTTCTTCAAGAAATGTGTTTAAATCACTTGGTGAAAGTTTATAAGTTTCTAAAAATGTTTTTATATAATCAAACTCTCTATCTGTGTATTCTATTAATTCATTTTTAATATCATTTTTGATGATTTCAGGAATTGAGACTTGTGTTTTTATATACTTAGTCATCTCTTCATAATTTCAAGCTATCTCTTCTATAAAAACTGATTGTAGTAATGGTTTTGTTCAGATTCAAGCTGGAAAGCTTAAAAATAAGTTTTCTCTAGCTCTAGTTACTGCAACAAAAAATAATCTTCTATCTTCTTCTATTTGTTCAAAACTATCATTTTGTAATCAGTCTCAACTCATTCAAGCTGGTAGTTTTAGTTTGTCTATTACTCTTTTGTTTTCCCAGTTTCAGTTATATAGTCATGGTATAAATACGTTGTTGTATTCAAGTCATTTTGAACCGTGGGCAGTAAGAACTTGTACTCATGATTTATTTTCATTTACTATTTGTCTTGCTATAGGATAATTATATGTTTTATATAACTCTATTTTTTTTATAAGTTTTGTTATGCTGAAAGTTTTATCTAGATTTGCATAATCCTTTATCTTATTAAAAAGTGTGTAGATATCTTGCAGGTCATCAAAATTTCAGTGAGTTTCTATGTACTCTAAAATACCTGTTTTTTTGATAAAATCAGAGAAAAATTCTACTATATTTGTAGTTCCAGAATTTGCTTGAAAATCCAGTAGATTATCTCTAAACTCTATTAATTCATTTTTTTCTGAAAGATTTAACTCATCTAGATTTGATTCTTCACTTAAAAAATCCATTATAGAAACTCTAAACTTTTTAGTATAGTTTGATATATACAAAGCCTTATTAACTTTTAATACATCAGTTTGATTTATATCAGTTATATTTGATCTTAAAATATCTATAAGTTTATTTTCATCAGCAAATGGATTATCTATTATTTCAAGATAATTTAGTATAAAATCGACATATTTTGAATTTAGTATATTTGTTTTTAGTTTACTTTCAGTTTCAATTCAGTTTTGTTCTAGGAGTTTATTGTACTCTTCTACTTCTCTATTTCATCTTGTTATAATTGCTATTTCATTTATTTTTTCTCATGAATTTATAAGCTCCTTAATCTTACTAATTATAAATGTTTTTTCTTCTATATCACTGTTTGCTCTTAATAGCTTTACAGAAGTTTTTGAATCTTTAAGATTTCAACTTGATATAAGATTCTTATTTATAGTTTCTATCTTTTTAGATAATCTTTCATTATTGTTATCTATTAAGTTAGTGGCTAAATCTAGAACAGCTTGATTTGATCTATAGTTATTTTCTAAAACTATAAATTTTGTTTCAGGATATTTTGTAGAAAAATCCAGCATATTTTCTATATTGGCTCCTTGGAAACGGTAGATTGATTGGTCATCATCACCAACAACCATTATATTTGGAGATTCATCTGTAACTGATAATATTTCGTCGATTATTTGATTTTGGGCATCATTTGTATCTTGGTATTCGTCTAGCATTATAAACTGGAATTTTTCTGCGTAATGCATTTTTAACTCATTGTCTTCTTTTATTTTTTCAAGTACAAAATTAATCATATCATTGAAATCATAATATGAGTTTAATCTTAAAAATTGACTATAAGCTTCATAAAAAATAACTAACTCTTCTAGTTTTTTTATGTGCTTCTCCCCTTTATCTTTTGTAGTTTCGTATTTTTTTAATGTTGGTTTTATTTCAGTTAATTCTTCTGAGTATAATTCTTCTTGTCTTTTAATTGAGTTTTTAAATTTAGCTATACTTATTCATTCTGTTTTTAAGTTACTGATTCTTGACTTTATGTCTCTTAGATAAAAATACTTATCGTAGTCTGTTGTAAGAGCTTCTATTTTACCGTCTTCTATTAAATCATCAGTTATATTTTTTAATGCTTCTAAACTATCTACTTCATCTATAGGAGTTCAGGCTTTGTACTCTATAAACTTCTCTGGAAATGTTTTGATAATATCCTGAGAAAGCGAATGTATAGTAGATACATTTACCTTATATGCATCGTTTCATAAAAACCTTATAAGTCTTTCTCTTATAGCTATAACTCAGGCATCTGTAAAAGTTGTTATAAGTATATTGCTAGGATCTACTCAAGTTTTTAGGATTATATTTGCAGTTCTTAGTCCTATGATTTGCGTTTTACCTGTACCAGGTCAAGCTACTACCATAATTTGTCAGTATACACTTGATACAGCTTCTTTTTGTGCTGGATTAAGATTTTTGAACTCATTTTCAAAATCGATTTTTGTCATAATAAAATGGTTTTAGCTAATACTAAAACCATTTTATAGTTTATTTTGTTTATGTCAAAAATATATACATAATATATACTAGTTTTTTCAGTTTTGGATAATTCATAATACTATGTCCGCTATTGCTTTTCATAATTTATCTAATACAGAAGTTTTAGATTTTTCTTCCTCTGAAGATTCGTTTAATAAATCTTCAGGATTTATGTATAATCATCTAACTTCTTCTAATTTTCAATCTTTAAGTACGAATTGTATTTTTTTATATATTTCATTTGAAACTTCATCCATATTTTCTCAATAAAGTTGAGTTTCTGAATGTGAATATACATTATATTCATACACTCAATTTATTGATGTTTTTCATAATTCTAAAAGTTCTTCTGATGGATTTCCTAGGTCAATTAATCTATTTTTTCATCTTATTTTTAATTTATATGTTCTAATAATA
>JAAZVM010000058.1 GCA_018623505.1 Patescibacteria group bacterium
ACTAAACTAAGAAAAGATACAAGAAAAATAGAGCATATTATAAGCAATAAAAATCTTTTTTTCATTGATATAAATTATATAATTAATTTATATACTATTTTATTGATTTTTAGTCAATTTAAAACAATTTTTAAACTAAGAAATTGACATAATAAAAATATATTCTATAAATAGAATATATTTTTATTTCCATATGTTTTTTTGGCTATCATAATAGAAAATAGGTATAACGACTAAGGTTAAAATACTACTAAGTAATAATCACCAAATTATCGACCAAGCCAATCATGACCAAACAGGGTCTCAGACAATAGTTGCAGCTCAAAAAACTGTAGTTAAACTTGTAAGAATTATAGGAGCAAATCTTACATATCAAGCTTTAAGTAATGCATCTATCAAAGTAAGTCAGTTCTTTTTTAAAACATTTAAGTAATCAATTAGAATTATAGCATTTCATACAACAATTCATCAAAGAGCTATTATACCAATCATACTAGTAGCTGAAAAATACTCATTTTTAATCAAGTATAATACTGTAAACCCAGGAAAAATACCATAAAAACTTAGTAAAAAAGTTATCATAATTATTCAAGCAATTTTAAAACTAGAAAATTGTCATACAAGCAAGAAATAAATAGCTAATAAAGATACCATCATAGCAATTCACAAATCCCTAAATGTATCAATTGTAAGTTCCCATTCACCTCACCATTCCATTACATATTTTTTTCAATCACTTAATCATAAAAACTCTATTTTATATGGTGAAACTTTTTCTACTTTGTATTTATCTTTTAAAAAGTCATCTGACTTTAATATCGAAAATAATTTTAAAACAGGATAAACTAATGAATTATTTCACATCTCAGCAAATATATAATCTGTTTTTTCTCTTCAATCAGTATTTATTTCATTTCAAACAAAAGAGTAGTTTATATCTGATATACTAGATAAATAAATTTTAACTCAACTTTGATTGGTAAAAGTAATATTTTTTAAAAAATCTATGGAGTTTTTTTGTTCTGATTTAACAGTAAGAACTAAGTTTGTATTATTTAAAGATTCATTTAATCATACTATATTTAAATCCAATCAAGATAAAGCTATAGCTAAAGTGTTTGAAACTTGTAAACTTGATAATCAAGAAGTAGTAAGTTTTTCATTATCTATATCTATATTTACCTTTCTATATGTAGTAGAAATAGAATCTCATATATCTACTATTGAGTATTTGTTAGATATATTTTCTACTTCTTTTTTTAAATCATTTAAAAATATACTTCTAGACTCTAGAGGAGAGTCTGACTTTATCTTCATCAGAAAAGTAGCTCTAACTGGAGGACCTGGTGGATCTTCTAAAAGTCTTAATTGTAGATCTGGATATTTCGTAAGTAAATAATCTCTTAAGTATGGTCTTATTTTTATCACATAATTTTCTGATAGTAATCTAGAATTATCTTTAATTGGAGTAAGATTTATCCTTATAGAGATTTGATTTTCTCAAACTCTAGATAATCATCCTCTAAAAAGATTTGCAAAATCTCACATAAAAGCCTGTCAAATAGTTGAATTCAAACTTTCAACTATCCTTAATTCATCAGGTATTTCACTGTTTTGATTAGAAAAAAATAATCATATATCCTTTTGCACTTCTTGCATTTTTTCTATACTCCATCATCTAGGAGAATCTACCCATAAATATACTTGGTTTTGATTTGATTTTGGAAGCATTCTAGCTTTAAAAACTCAAATATATATAGGTAAAACAATTATAAGTAATAAAATAATCCAAAATGAAAATTTGAAATATTTAATTCTTTTTTTCGAAGAATTATTATTAGATAAAAAGTATTTCATAAAATCTAAATAATATTTTCTTATATCATATTTAGAATTTTTAGATTCTTTTTTTTCTTTATCTAACTCTGAAATATCATTTGCCCAACTATAACTAAGCCATGGATTTATAGTAAAAGCGATTAGTAGAGAAACTAGTAAAGCAATAATAGCAAATTTTGGTATAGCTCACATATATTCTCACATCATACCACCAACAGCAAACATAGCTCAGAAAGCCAATAATCTAGAAATTGTAGACAATATAACTCATACTCAAACTTCAGAAACTCAGTCCAAAGTTGCTTCTAGTTTTGTCTTTCAAGTAAAAACTCTTTCTTTTAAATGTCTTGATATATTTTCCACAACTACTGTTGAATTATCAACAAGCATTCATAGAACTAAAATAAGAGCAAATAAAGTTATTCTATTTATATTTTCTCACAATATATAGGCTATAAGAAAAACTAATCATAGTGTAAGAGGTATAGAAACTGCAGTATTAAAGGCATCTTTTTTTCAAAGATAAAGTGCTAAAACAAAAAATACTATAAGAATAGATTGAAATAAATTTACAAGTAACATATTCGTAGCATTATTTGCTGTTTCTCATTCATTTTGAATAACTTCAATTTTTATATCTTTTGGTAAATAGTTTTTTAAATTATTTACTTTTTCTAGTACATCACTTGTAAGAAAAACACCATTTGATCAAAAAGATTTACCAAATCATAAAAAGACAGCTTCTTTTCAATTATATAGTGAAACCTTATCTATTTTTTTAACTCAAAATCTTATATCAGATATATCCTCTAGATAGACTATTTTATTATCATAATTTGATACAACTATTTTTTTTATATCTTCTAAAGTATTTGCTCTAGAGCTTAAAGAAACTTGGATATTTTCTGAAATATTATCTATATTTCAGACAGTCATATTTATGTTATTTTCTTTTAGTATTTTATAAACTCATAATAAATCTGTATTTGTAGTTCTTAGTAAATCCAGATCTATTTCTAATATTAAATCATTATCAAATCATCAAACAATATCTATAGTAGATACATTTTTTATAGATTTTACTTCTTCAGATATTAAAGAAGCTATTTGTTTTAGATAAATATAATTTTTTCACTCATCAGTTGAATCTCAGTCATATATAATAGCAAATGTAATTTGAGATAAATCTTCTGGATTAATAGATTTTATAACTGGATTAGATGCTCAAATCGGTGATAAATCCATATTTTCAGATAGTTTTTGGTTTAATTTTATCTTTGCATCTTCTAAATCTTCTCAAACTTTAAACTTTACCATTACAGATGAGTAATTATCTCAAGATAATCAATAAACTTCATCTATACCATCTATTTCCATTATTTTATTTTCTAGCTTTGAAGTTATATACTTTGAAGTTTCATTATTATCCAATCAATTTGCTTCTACAAATACATTGAAAGCTGGAACTATTATAGTAGGATTATATTGCTTAGGTATGACAAAATAACTTCATATTCAAGATATGAGTATTATAATTACTAAAACCAAACTCAATTTTGAGTTTTCTATAAAGAATTTTGCTAATTTTGAAAACATTATCTTATTTTTTCTCAATCATATAAATTTTCCTTTCAAGCAGTGATTATAACTTCTCATAACTCTAATCAAGAAATATGCGAGTATTTATCATTGCTTTTTATAATATTTATCTCCTTGAACTTTATAAATCAATTTTCATATACATAAACTCAAGGAATCATAAATTTTGAGATAATAGAACTATTTGGTATAAGTATATCATTACTAGTATTGAAATCTTTAAAATATACTTTTACATAAGATCATAATTTTATATTATCATAGTTATCTATTGATATATCTATC
>JAAZVM010000059.1 GCA_018623505.1 Patescibacteria group bacterium
GGTATCAGATGGATCAAATACTATAACATCATCAGCTCTTTCTCTAGGTATAAAAGGCATAAGATCACGAGCTAAATCTCCATGTGGATCTACTATACAGACTCAGTGTCAATTTTTAAAATCTTGTCTAGCCATAACTTGAAGTATACTTGATTTTCAAGTACCAGTTTGTCATATAACATAAAAGTGTCTAAATCTATCTTCTGTTTTTATCCTTATTTCTTTTTTTACTCATCTATAAATGTTGTATCAAAGTAAAAGTCCTTCTTTTGGTATATTTCAAGGAGCTTTTACTATTTTGAAATTTTGCCATTTTATTTCAGGTACAGTGTTATATTTTATATGTGGTAGGTGAAAAAGTGAAGATATTTCAGCTGTATTTAAAATCATCTTTTTTAGATATATAGGTTTTCTAAAATATCTAAAAATATAATTTTTTACCAATTTTTCTTTATTATGATAACTTGTAGACACAAATTTGTTGAAGTCAGGGTAAGAAAATTGAGTAAATGATGATATTATGTTTGTAAGTTCTGATTCTACTTTTATCCTGCTATTTCAAGTTGCTACGATTCTTATAATAACTTCAAATCAAGTTTTATCTCATTTCTCATCAACAGTTTTTGCTCTTTCTTGAGAAAGTGCAGAAGTGTTATCATCTTGTTGTCCTGGTCATGAATCTTCGTTTGTACTAAACATGTCTATTATGAAAATCAATAACTTTAGAGGATTTAAACTAAAGCTAGATTTTTTTCATTTCATTATTCTAGAGCTTTCACTGCTACATTTTCTTTGCCATCAATCACTTATTGGTTTTAGAAGTATTTGAAGAGCTCATGATTCGTCTTCTTCTAATTTTGAAAAAGCTCAAAGTATGTTGTTTATAGGGTCAGATTCTAGGTTTTGATATGTTTTGATAGGGAAGTGAAACTCTTTTTTAGTATTTAAGTATGCTCATGCAAAATGCTTTTTTCACTTAAAAATATTTATCTCTTTTGTTTCTTCTATAATAGCATCAGTATAAAATCAGTTTACTTGTTTCTCAATTAAAAATTTATAGCTTTTAGGAACTACTATATAGAAAAATAATTCATTTTCATGAGCTATATACTCAAAGCTTATTATATCTTGACCAAATATTTTTTTAATTAATTTTCTTGAAGTAATTGATTTTAGAGAAGAAATAAGTTGCTCCATTATTCAAATCATTTCTTTAAAGTCTCTAGTAGTTTCTTTTTTTTCATCTAGATCACTATCTTTTTTAGGCATAGTGATTTTTAAAAAGCTTAACTCTAAAGTTCTTTTATATTCTAGCTTTCTTTTTATGAATGTGAAAATAATAAAAAGAGGTATTCAAATACTGATTACTAATATTATTAGATACAATAATTCTTGCATTTTTTACATTTATTTATAAATCTGATAAATTATAACATAAAATCATTTAAAATAAAAGAAAAACTATTGATAAACTAAGAAAAAAATGTATAAAAATATATATTTAAAAATATTTAATTTAATTATATGTCTAAAATTATCTTGCTAGATTCTATTAGGTCTATGCAAAATGTATGAGCAATTTTTAGAAATTGTGATTGAGCTTGATTTGATAAGGTTTTGTTAACTTGAACTTGTCCAACTCCACCAAGAAATGATATAAGTAAAACAGCTCTTTGAGCAGAATGATTTATAGATTGGGAATATTATAAAGACCCTTTTGAAATTATAGGAAAACTAAAAAACGAAGGATATAAAATATGGAGTGTAGAGTTAGATGAAAGAAGTATAGAGTATACTAAGTTATTTGAAAAAGCAGAAGAAAAAGTTGTCCTAGTTATGTGAAATGAGGTTTCATGAGTAGATAAAAAAATATTGGATATGTCTGATGAAATAGTTATAATACCAATGAGATGAAAAAAAGAATCGCTTAATGTATCAGTTGCAGCATGAATAGTAATGTACGCAGTTAAATAAATAAATTTAAAAATATGAAAATTCTAAAAATTTTATTATTGTTTTTGATATTTTCTTTTACTTTTTTACAAGTAAGGGCAGATAGTATACCTGTTGAAAATATATTTGTTGATATTGATTCAGATTATAAATATATAGAAGAATTACAGTTGCTTTATGATAGATGAATGATTTATCCAGATAATAACTGAAGATTTAATCCAAAACAACTTCTAAATCGTGATGATTTTGTTGGTATACTTATGGAAACAACTTGTACTGATTGTCTTCAGCCAGATACAGACTATAATTTAGTAAATACATATAAGGATAGTTATCTTTTTTTTGATATAAATAATCAAAATCAAAACTTTTATTGTATCGCAGAAGCTAAAGATAAATCTATAGTTAGATGATACGATATCTGAACAACTTGTGAAAATTGAATAGTAAAATCTGATGAAGCTCCTTTTTGTCCTGCAAATAACATAATTTTAGAAGAAGCTTTAGCTGTAGTCTTAAGAGCATCACAAATACTTACAAATGATGAAGCTTATGAAATGGTTCAGGAAATAAATAATTGAGTTTCATATCCTGACTTATCAGATGATGTAAAACCAAAAATTTCAAATTGAAATGCTTATTCATTTTATCCATATTTTTATAAAGCACTTAATTATGAAATATATGATTATGATGAAAATGGAAATCAAGAAGTTTATAAGCTTATAGAAGTTTGAGAAGATAATAACTTAAGACCAAAGCAGGCAATTACAAAAGAAGATTTTTTAAGAATAGCTTATGTTACCCTGAAAGCTAATGCATGTAGTGAAAAAATAGACTATGATATATGACTTGAAATGCAAATAAAAGATAAGTCTTGTACAGAGTCAAATATAGAAACTTGTAGTTTAGCAAACTTAGACTCAGAAGAAACAGTTTATGATTTCTTTCCTGAAGTTGCTATTTCTGAAGATGATTCTATAGATGAAGAGACAGGTTATATATGGAGGTTTTATAATACTGAAACATGAGAACAAGAAATAGTTTACTGAAAATATGTAGATAATTATGATTTTTTAGAAGAAGGTGATTATAGGGTATACTTAAGAGTTATAACAGAAAATGGTAGTACTTGAGAAGTTTACAATGATATACATATATCCGCTAATAGTTCGGACATTGATGGAGATGGTATATTAGATGAAGATGATTATCAAGTTGAAACTCCTAGTGATAAGATTTATTATATATGTACTCAGGAAGATATAGATGCTTGAAGTTATAATTGTTACAATCAAGAAATGCTATGAGTATATTCTCCTGAAAAAGAAGAATCAGACATTGATTGAGATGGAATACTGGATGAGGATGATTATCAGGTCGAAACTCCTAGTGATAAGATTTATTATATATGTACTCAGGAAGATATAGATTCTTGAAGTTATAATTGTGATAGCCAAGAAATGCTATGAGTATATTCTGCAGAAAAGGAAACAAGTTTAGTTTGAATTATTGTATCAATAGATGCTGACCCTATATATGGTAACTCTCCTCTTTATGTAGATTTTGAATCTTTTGTATCAGATGAAGAAGAGATAGTAAGTTATTTTTGGGATTTCTGAGATGGTTCTACATGAGTATGATCAGAAACAAATCATATATTTTGAGAAGTTTGAGTTTATGAGGTAACTCTTACAGTTGAAGATTCATATTGAAATACTTATAGTTCGACAGTTCTTATATATGTAGATGATATA
>JAAZVM010000060.1 GCA_018623505.1 Patescibacteria group bacterium
AGTGATTATGGCAAGTTATCAAAATACTAGTTCTAGCTTTTTTTGATCTAAATTTCAACACTCTATAGAAGAGCTTTTTATATCTCCTATAAGCCACTCAAAAATCCTTATATGATTTTGCGTATGAGCTATACTTAGATCACTTATAGTATGATTTTTGGTATTTGTAGCATGATACTTTATGGCAGATATACATATACAAAATTACTTTTATTTGTTTATCTTTGTTATACTTAGTTCCCTACTTTTTGCACTTTTATGACTTGTAAATGCTATATATGCTAAAAGTTTTGATGATATATCTGTAATACCATCTTTTGTAATAACACCTCTTATATATCTTGGTTGAGTTTTTTACTCTACTTCACTACTATCAGATTTTTGGCAAACTATCAGTCTTTGAAATCCTATACTTTATATGGTTAATTGACTTAGATATGCCTTTATATGACAAAGTGATGTAAATATATTTATAGCTTTAGCTATGATAATAGCTTTTATAATACTTCTTATAATTATAAACATGGCATTATTAAAAAAATGACATGGTATAAAGAATTAAAAAATATTAAAACCGCACCCTAGGGTGCGGTTTTGTTTTTGCCTATTTTTTCATATCTTTTGTTTTTCATCTTCATTTATACTCTATAACTATAGGAGTACCAAAAAATCAGAAATTATCTCTTATCCTGTTTTCAAGATATCTTTTATAAGAAAAGTGAAAATGACTTGGATTGTTTACAGTAAGAACAAACTTTGGTGGATTTACATCTACTTGAGAACCATAGTAAATCTTTGGATTATGTGATTTCCTTGTTCCTGAAGGTGGATGCTTTAGTAAAACTTGTTCCATAAAGTTGTTGAAAATACCAGTTTTTACTCTTTTAAATCTTTCGATTTTTATATTTTTTGCATCTTCTAAGATTTCTTCTACTCTTTGATTTTTAACAGCAGAAGTAAAAACTACAGAAACCCAAGGTAAAAACTCTACTTTTGATTTTAGATACTCTATATATCTATTCATCATTTTTTCTTTATCTACTCCTGGTTTTTCAAGTACTTTATCCCATTTGTTTACTACTATAACTAACCCCTTATTCTCTTCTAAAACTTTAGATATTATAGATAAGTCCCAGTGAACTACTCAGTCTATACCATCTATAACTACTGCAATTACATCAGCTCTAGTTATAGCTCTATTTGTTCTCATAACTGACCAATCTTCTACATTTCTAACTCATACCTTAGAAAGTCTTCTGATTCATGCGGTATCAATTAATACAAAATCAGTATCATTAAACTTAAACTTAGTATCTATAGAGTCTCTAGTTGTACCACTCATATCTTTAACCATGACTCTATTTTCTCAAGTTATAGCATTTATAAGACTAGATTTTCATACATTTGGTCTACCTACCATAGCAAGTTTAACATATGAATCATCAATTTCTTCATCCATATAATTTAAACCTTTGTCTGTAAGAAACTTAGCTACAAATCTTTTTATATCTCTAATACCATCATTATGAGAAACTGAAATCGGGAAAAAAGCTAGATTTTCTGCAAAACCAGCATGAGAGTAAGCTTCCATTTTCATAGATTCATTATCAGCTTTATTTGCTGCAATAATTACGTCTTTTACTTTCATAGACCTAAGTACTTTTAATACTTCTTCATCTAAGTGAGTAATTCTATCATACTCTATTAGCCATATAAGTAAATCACTATCTTCTATAGATTTTCTTGTTCTTTCAGCTATATCTTTTGAGATTTCATCATCTTTATTTGATAAATCAAGTCATCCTGAATCACTAAGAATATAAGTAAGACCGTTCTCCATATCTTTATATTCAAACTCACTTATATCTCTAGTAGTTCCCTCTTCATCGTGAACTATTGCTATTTTATGACCTGTATACATATTGAAAAAACTAGATTTTCATACATTTGGCCTTCATATAATTGTAACTTTTCAAAGCATTTTTTTGATTTTTTAGAAAATATTTTTACAAAATAAAAAGCATTTAAAATAATGCTTTTTATTATTAACTAGCAAATTATATTGATTTTTTATAGTTTGCAAGTTTAAAATAGTTTTTATCTAATCCATAAACTTGCCCAGTTACTTCATCAATCATTCCGACAATAATTTTTTCATCAATAACACCAATTATATATATCATGCCTCTTAGTAAAAGGCATATTACTTCATCACCAACCTCATCTAGCTCAATTATGTCATGCTAACAGTTTTTCTCTTCACATGTTCCGATATCATTTACCATAAGAAGTATTAACTAATTCTGATGTAATTGTTTCTTTATTACTTTTATTAATATCTGTATAATAATACCAATTTTCCCTGGTTAAATTTTTATTATTTTGTTTATATGCATTAATCCATTCTCAAAATCACTCATATTTATAACCTACTGTTTTTACACTTCAAGATGAAATATATAAAACATTTTCTTCTATATCGTCTGTCAAATAAGCAAACTCACTAAAAATTATATTTTCAATTCATATTCTATATTGTCAACTGGAATAAAACTGAGTATTATTAAACATTCATTTATATCAATTAGTATCTTCTGTATCAGGCACTGTTCATCATTTTAGTAAATGAGTTCTAGTCCACCCACCTCAATCAGTAATCATATCACAATAAACATCAAACTCATTAGTTCAGTCTGGGTTTATTTTGTATGTTCAGTTTTCTGTATATCAGTAATATTCTTGGAGTCTTCTACAATCTCTATTTTTTAGTACTCAGGTTGTTCAGCTTCATGTATATATTTCTTCTTGTGATAGTATACTTTTATAGTTTTCTATTTCTGGGGATTGGAGTTCTAGGTTTGTTCAGGTAGTTTGTTTATTTATTGGTTTGTATGTACTATCTTCTATAAAGATTCATAGTTTATCTCATCTTAGTAGTAGATATCTATTTCCATAACCTTCTTCTGCGTATATTGTTTTTATCGTTTGTCTATCTTCTTCACTTGTTTCTAGGTATCACAGTAGTTGCATCTTTTTAAGGTCTTCACTTACTGTGTATGTATAGTAGTTATTATCTACTGGGTCTTTTGTTCATATTTCTACTCATATATTTCATAGTATTGTATCTCAGGCTAGTCATTGTTTTAGGATTGTTACTCCACTATTTGTTATTTCTATACTTTCTTCTGGTTCTAGGTATTTTCCATTTTTTGTAAAGTTAAAGCTTAGTCATTTTTCTATACTTTTTACATCACTTATTCTTTTTGTATCTCTAGCATTTTCTGTATATCATTGAAGGCTTACAAAGCTTATTGTTCATAGTACTGACAGTATTGTTATTACTACTATTAGTTCTACTAGAGTGAATCAATGTTTTTTCATTGCTTAACTTATTATTTATATTCTTTATTTATTATAGTTATCTATTATTTTTTTTAAAGTAAAAACTCTTTACATTATTGTAAAGAGTTTTTTGAGTATGTTAAAATTTTCAAGTTTTTTTCAAAAACAAGTAAATCATAAACATAATAAAGAAACTTCAACTAATTAATATATATACAAATCATGAACTATTCCAACTTGGAAATTCTATGTTCATACCATAAAAACTAGTTATTAAAGTAAGTGGTAAAAGAAAAGCAGAAAAAATAGTAAGAACTTTAATTACAAAGTTTGTTTTTATATCTATCATGGTTTTAAAAGTATCC
>JAAZVM010000061.1 GCA_018623505.1 Patescibacteria group bacterium
CTTACAGCTAGACTTATAGATAGACCTATAAGACCAATGTTTCCAAAATGAATAGTAAATGATACTCAGATAATTGCATCTGTATTATCAGCTAGCGGAGAAAGAGATTTAGGTTTTTGGTGAATTGTTTGAGCATCAATTGGTTTAACTATGGCAGGAACTCCATTTGAATGACCAATTTCAGGTTGTAGATTGTCTCTTATGGAGGACTGAAATTATATTTTCAATCCTACTTTAAAAGAAGAAGAAAATGCAAAACTAAATCTTGTAACTGCATGAACAAGTGATGCTATAACTATGGTAGAAGCTTGAGCTAAAGAAGTATCAGATGAAGAAATGGTAAAAGCTTTGGAAAAATCTCATGAAATTATTAAAGCTATTTGTGAAGCTCAAAATGATTTTTTAAATGACTATAAAATAGAATTTTGAATCTCAGAGCCGAAAGTAGTTTACAATAAACCAGATGAAACTCTATATGAAGAAGTAAAACAGTTTTTATCAGTAGATAAAATGGAAGTACTTTATGAAAAAGGAAAAAAAGAATTTCAACATGAGTTAAATACTATAGATGAAGAAGTAAAAGAATACTTTATTTCAAAATGATATGAAATAACTGATGAAACAAATATAGAAGAAAAACAAATAAATGAGTTTTCTATATGAGCTCTTGTATATAAAAGAGTTAAGGAAGTTATGAGACATAATATTTTAGAAAATTCTAAAAGATTAGATGGAAGAAAAACAGATGAAGTAAGACCTGTAACCTGAGAAGTTTCTCTTCTTCCAAGAACACATGGTTCTGCATTATTTCAAAGAGGTATGACTCAAGCATTATCTATAACTACACTTTGAGGTCCAGATGATGTACAAGAATTAGAATGAATGATGCCAAAATCAGAAAAAAGATATATGCATCACTACAATTTTCCACCATACTCAGTATGAGAAGTTAGGATGATGAGATGAGTAGGTAGAAGAGAAATTGGTCATTGAGCACTGGCAGAAAGAGCTTTGGTTCCAGTACTTCCAAGTGTTGAAGAATTCCCATATACTATGAGAGTTGTATCAGAAATAACTACATGTAATGGTTCTAGTTCTATGGCTTCAGTTTGTGGTTCTACTATGAGTCTTATGAATGCATGAGTTCCTATAAAATCACCAGTTGCATGAGTTGCTATGGGGATGATATATGATGAAGAAACTTGAAAATATAAAATACTTTCAGATATTCAAGCACAAGAAGATTTCTTATGAGATATGGATTTCAAAGTTGCTAGAACTAAAAAAGGTATAACTGCAATGCAACTTGATGTAAAAATCAAAGGTTTAAAAATGGATGTTTTTAGAGATGCTTTTGCACAATCTGTTTGAGCAATTGATTATATATTAGAACAAATGCTTTCAGTTCAACCAGCTGTTTCAGAAAAACTTTCTCCTTATGCACCTTTGATTCTTACTATGAATATACCAGTAGATAAGATTAGCTCTGTTATATGAAAAGGTTGAGAAAATGTACAAAGAATGGAAAAAGAACATTCAGTAAGAATTTCTATAGCAGATGACTGAGTTACTACCATTACAGCTGATACTCAAATGTGATGAGATGTTGTTGTTTCTGAAATTAAAGAGTTTTTATGGACTCCAGAAGTTTGATATAAATCTAAAGGTTTAGTTTCAAAAATCATAGAATGAACTTGAGCTATTGTAGATTTTAGATGAAAATCAGGTATGATTCATATATCAAAACTTTCTCCACTAAGAACTCAAAATGTAGAAGATGTAGTTAAAGTTGGAGATAGTGTAGAATTTGAAATTGTCCAAGTTGATTTAGCTAAATGAAGAATAGGTCTTAAAAGAATACCAACAGAAGAAGAGTTAAAAAAATATGAAGAACAAAAAAAATCTACAGAAAATAAAGAAGAAAAACCGCATCATAAGGTTGAAGTAAAACTTAAATCTGAATAATGAAAAAAGAATATGAATTAATTTCATATTCTTTTTTAGATTCTGAATCAAGTTCAGAATGACATTTCATAAAATCTGAACCAAGTTCAGAATCACAATTCATAGATTCTGAACCAAATTTAGAATGACACTTTATAAATTCTGAATGACTTTTTTTAGTCATCCTGAACTTGATTCAGGATCTTTATTTTATAATTAAAAAAAAATTTAATGATATATTTTAAGATTGATTCAATTTCATATTTGCATTATATTTAGTCATGTTTATCTTTGACCCAGAATCTATTTTTTATTTGGATTTGTATCTATTACTTGTGATTCAAAATAACTAGCAATTATTTGTATACCTACATGTTCTGTTCAAGCAAAGAATAATCATTGTCATACAGATGCATTTAATAGTATGTATTTTTCTTGTTCTGTAAGTTTATATATATTTTGTAATACATCTATTGATGCACTAGATTGTTTTAGAAGTAACTGAATAGATGAGTTTGTCATTATAGGTTTACCATAAGGACTTCATACAAAGTCTTCTACATCTTGAGTTATTGTTGTTATACCAAGGTTATATTTTCTTGCTCTTTTAACCAATCAAAATAAAAACTTAGCAGAATCTTCATGTTGCATAACATTCCAGGCTTCATCTACTACTAGTAGTCTTTTTCTATTACTAGATCTTACTTTGTTCCATATATGATTTAGTATAACATACATTGCAATAGGTCTTAGCATATCATCAAGGTCTCTAACTGAAAAAACTTGTAATCATCATTTTAAATCTACGTTTGTTTCTTGAGAAAAAATTCAACTAAATATACCTGTTGTATATTTTTCCATTCTTTTAACTAATCAGTTTGCTCAATCAATAGTTTCAAGTACATCTTGTAAATCTTTCATAACTGGTATTTCTTTTCATACTATAGAGTCATCATCTAAAGTTATACCTTTTAAACTGTATGTAGTTATAATAGCTTTTTCCATCATACTTGATTCTTCTGCTGTCATTTTTCAAAGCATAAGATTCATAAGTCATAATAGATTTATTATTGCACTTCTAAGTAAATCTCATGGTTTTTCATCGTGATCTTTTAATCAAAGAGGTAAATCAAATGGATTTATTCTTTGATTAGAATTTAAAGATACATCAAGGTAACTTCATCATACTTTATTTATAAGTGGTTTATATTCATTTTCAGGATCTATAACTATTACATCTACTCAAAGCATAAGACTTCTAAGAATCTCTAATTTTACAGCAAAAGATTTACCTCAACCAGATTTTGCAAAAACTGTCATATTTGCATTTTCAGTTTTAAACCTATCAAAAATTATAAGAGAATTATTATGTGTATTTACTCAGTAAAGTATTCATTCATCATGACTTAATGTACTTGATGAAAAAGGGAAAGTTGTAGAAAGTCATCAAGTTGATATATTTCTATAAACTGATAATTCATCTTTACAAAAAGGTCAAGTTGATATAAATCATTGTTCACTTCTTAAAAATGATTGTTTTTGAAGTACATTTCTTCAAGCAAGAATTGTTTCTATGTCTTTTCAGACTTTATTAATTTGCTCATCACTATCTCAATAAACTGTTATATATAATCAAAAGTGAAAATATTTTTCTTCTCATCTGGTAAGTTTATATCTAAGTTCTTCTACATCTTGTATTTGAGCATCTATTGCAGGATCACTAAGTAATCATTTTTCTGCATTTATACTTCTCTCA
>JAAZVM010000062.1 GCA_018623505.1 Patescibacteria group bacterium
CTCTTATTCTTATTTTTTCTATATTTTTACACTTTTTTTCTTCTCATATCTCAACAAAAACTCAGTTAACTACATAGTTATCATCTAGTGATTGTTCTATTTTTCACTTCATAATTCATGTCATAAACCTATTTTTTACACTATCAAAAGTAGCTCAAATAACTGAATTAAGTGGTCAATTCATACCTACATCACTTATAAGACCAGTACCATTTTTAAGTATAATCTCGTCATTTGTTTGAACATGAGTATGAGTACCAAAAACAAAAGATACTTTTCCATCTAGGTAATTTGCTAAACCATATCCTTCTGCTGTAGTTTCTTTATGAAAATCTACTATTAATCAATCAAGATTAGAAAAATCATTTTTCTCGAAAAGTGACTCAACAGTTTTGAATGGATTATTTACCCTATGAGGCATAAGTGCTTCTCATTGAAGATGTATAACTCAAAGTTTTTTACCATTTTTTTCAAATATTTTAAATCATTTTGATGATAATTCATCATCATAAAGATTTGCAAATAAAAGCATTTTAGAGTTTGGTTTATCTATATAGTCTTTTATTTTTATAAAATTATCAAATATATGATCTCCAGAAGTAAAAATATCTATACCCATTTTTTCTAGCTCTATAATATGTTTCTCTATAGCTCATCTTCCAGATGATACATTATCTACATTTGCAACTACAAAATCAGGACTATATTTTTTTATAAGTCCTGGTAGTTCTTTTTTTAGTCCTGTTCTTCAGATTCTTCAGTATATGTCTCAAAAAATTAATATTTTCACGAAAAATTATATTTAACAATTAAGCTATAACTCTTTTATACATAGATGTTAAAAGCATTGGCATAAAACCATAGTAAAATAAAAAGCTAAAAATTACAAATAAGTTTAAAACTATTGAGTAAAATAATGACTTATTATTTGCTTCTTCTAAGTTTACTCAGTCATATTTTATAGTAAGATAATCATAATACTCTTCATTTACAGAGTATAAAGTACTAGCAGTTTCTTCTTCTAAAGATAAGTAATTACTATAAAAATATAATTCTTCAGAAGCTTTTGAAACTGTAAATCATATATAATTAAAAGGAAGTAGTACAACTAAAGAAATAAGTAATATCACAAAACTTTTAAGAAGTTTTTTAAATCATGAAGTTTTTTTAAATGATTTTTTTAAAGATTTAAATACTCAATAGTCTTTTTCTATAAGTATAAAAAATGAAAAGAAAAATCTAAAAGCTAGGTAAATACTAGAAATTACAAAAGTAGCTACAAATAAAAAACTTAAAATAGGAAAAAGAAATCAAGTATTTGAACTTATATAACTTAGAAATCACTCAACACCTCACATAAAAAATATAAAAATACTTGTTAATAAAAGCATTATAAGTATTGGAGAAGAAATTATTATAAAAAATAATAGTAGATTTAGAAAAAATCTTCTCATTAAAACAAAATCAAAATAACTATTTTTTTTATATTTTAACTTTTTTCAATCTATATAAGAAAGATTAAGCTTAAAAATTAAGATATATGAAAAAAAGTATACTAGTGGAAAAAGTATTGAAAATAAAAGTAAAACTATATTTCAAAAGATAGTAGAAACTTGACTTCAATTATACATAGCCAAGATAATTTCTACAAAAGAATTTCAAGTTAAAACAGCATAAATAAAGTAAATAAATACTAAAGGAATAACTGAGATTATAGATAAAATCAAAGCATAAACATATATGATTAGTTTAGAAGCATTCCAATGTAAAAAGTTTTTATACAACAAAGTTACATCAAAAAATACATTTTTTATTAATGAAATCATCATTTATAAATTTAAAAAATAATTTATAATATATTAATAAATAAGACTTAATTTGCAAAATAAAAACAAAAATATAAAATTAAAAAAACTAATTTTTAAATTAAATATGAAAAAACAAGATATCATATTCCCTGCACTGAAATTACCTCTAGATTTTATAATAATTTTTATATCATTTTTTATAGCAAGAGAAATTAGACTTCTAACAGACCTTATACCAGGTGTACAGTTGCCTATAAAAACAATTGATAATGAGCATCTATCGTTATTTGCTATTTTTTGATGACTTTTATATATATTTATATTTGCTATACATAGCCTTTATCTTATAAAAATTACTTCTTCAAAGATAAATGAAATACTGAAAGTAGTATGGTACTCCATCTATTGGTTTGTTTTCTTTTCATTTTTTATATTTTTGGGTAAATGATTTATTTATGAAACTGATATACCTAGACTAATTATTTGATTTACTTTTATAATTTGAACTATTTTAGTAATTATTCAAAGAATAATTTTGAATAATTTAGAATATCTACTGATGAAAAAATGATATATTTCAAAAAGAAGATTACTTATAATAAACAATAAAAGTGATGAAAAAATAAAGGAAATAATAAAAGATATAAAAGAGTCAAAAATATATAAAATAATATGATACTCAAATAAATGCAAAATAGAAAACTCTAGTTTAAAATATATATGAGAAATAGAAAAGCTAGAAAAATTATTTGAAAATAAAAAGTGTGATGAGTTAATTTACATAGATAGTGATTACTCAAAGAAAAAACTTTTCGACATATGGGAACTAACTAGAATATTCTGAATAAGATACAGATATATAACTAATTCTTTTGATGTAACAAAAACAAACACATCTCTTTCTCTTATAAACCAAATACCTGTAGTTGAAATAAATAATACTTCTTTAGATAACTGGGCAAAGGTATTTAAAAGAGTCTTTGATTTGATAGTATGAATATTGTGAACAATAATTTTTTTACCAATTATGATTATAATATCTATAGCAATAAAGATAGAAGACCCAAAATGACCAGTTATATATAAAAACAAAAGAGTATGACAAAATTGAAAAACATTCTCATTATACAAATTTAGATATATGAAATGGGAATACTGTATAAAAGATGCATATAATAAAGAAGATGATAAAGCAGTAGAATTTGAAGAAAAACTTATAAAAGAATCATCTACTAGAAAGTGACCTTTATATAAAATAAAAAATGACCCTAGAAAAACCAAAGTCTGAAACTTCATAGAAAAATACTCTCTAGATGAAATTGCTCAATTTTTTAACCTTATACTTTGAAATATGAGTCTAGTATGACCAAGACCTCATCAACCAAGAGAAGTTAAAAAATATGATTTAAAACAAAAAAGACTTCTTACTATAAAACCATGAATAACTTGAATGGCTCAAGTAAATGGTAGAGAAGAAAATGATTTTGATAAAGAAGCTAGTTTAGACATATTTTATATAGAAAATTGGTCAATGCTTTTAGACTTAAAGATAATAATGAAAACTTTTAGTGTAATTTTTTCAAGAAAATAAAAAGAATAGATTTTAAAATCTATTCTTTTTATCTATATAAAAGCTCCAATTCTCTTTCATCTTCTTTATCTGTTTTTGATATTTTTATAATAAGGTCAGGTTTATAGTAGTCTTTTATTAGATCAGGCCATTCTATAAGAATAACTCATGTGTTATTATCTAGTATATCTTCTCATCATATAGCAAAAAATTCATCGTAATCACCTAGTCTATATAAATCAAAATGATAGTTATCATCATATTTATTATAATAAGTATAAGTTGGTGAAGTTATATCTGAA
>JAAZVM010000063.1 GCA_018623505.1 Patescibacteria group bacterium
GTAGATATATGAGTACTTTCTCACTGGATAAGAGAATGAAATCTTAAACCTAGAAATCTTGAAAAAGAACATGAGTTATGAAAAATCGAGGCATCAGATATAAATGATAAATCATGAAATCTTAATAAAAGCCTAAAATCAAAATATGTAAATGATTTCATTTCAATATGAAATGTAGTTAGTCTTTTTAAAATGTACGGAGACTTCTATAAAAACTATTTTGAAGAATGAGATAAAGAAAAAGCAGAAAGATTATTATCTAAACTACCTGTTTTTACAAAAGAACAAAAATCTGCTAGAATGAGGTATAAGGATAATAATGAGAAAAAAAGAATGGATGAATTCATTGAAAAACTTAAAGGTTTGGATTCAGGGGATGCAGTAGAAGATGTAGAAAGATGGATTACTGATGCAAATTCTAGTCAAGCACAAAAAGAAGCAGCTTTATTTTTTATGATAGAAAAATACGGTGTATTATATGAGAAATGACCAATGCATAAACATAAAGGATCTTTTTTGTGGTATAGAGCATTAGGTGGTAGAGTTTGAGATGAGCTTTTCAATGAACAAAAAGCTAGGGCTGAAAATAGTGTTTGATGATCTTTAAACTTTACTGAAGAAGATCTTGTCTATATGCTTCTTAATAAACAATGTAAAGATAAATTAAAGCCTAAAAGAAGATGAAAACTTTATAAAGAGTACGAAGCAATTATATGAAGATGAAGGTCTGATGAAATAGAAAAATGAGAAAAAGATGCTTCTAAAAAAAGAAACTTTGATGATAGGCTTTGATTTGCACTTTCTGAATTAAAAGATGGTTGATGGCCAAATGCAATATGAGCTTTTAAAGCTATAATGTGAAAATGAGATGGGTGAAATATAACATCTTTAAATAAGCTACCTTTTGTTATGATGACTTCTTGAGTTGCTTATAGTTTTGATCAATGAGTTTGTGATCAATTTAAAAACTCAGAACTTCCTTCGGCATTTTTCTTGTGAAGAAAAAATTCTATAGATTTATTTAACAAAACTTTTGTAAGTATAGCTTATGATATTCAAAATAATCTATGATGAATATATAGGGATATGTGAACTGAAGCAGATAAACTTATAAATAAATCTGCTTGAAAAAAAGATGAGGAAAAAATAAATTTAGCTCTAGAGTTTTTTGATAAACACGATTGAAAATGGTGAGAAACTATTACTAGAACTATGCTTAAGCTTAACTCAAGAAAAGTAGATAAAGAAGCTGAATTTGAAACATGGTTAGCTGATAATAAAGACAATAATTCATTATATAAAAATTATCTTAATAATTTAAATTGATGAATAGATGCGAACTCAGAAGCAAAATTAAAAAATACTGATTTATTTAGAGATTGATTTAAATCAGAATTATGAGATAATGATTGAACTTGATGATCTACAGCATGGTGAACTTATGAATTAGTTAGGCAATATATGGATGTACAATCATGAGGTTCTTGATTTAGAAATTCATATACTTGAGAGCAATCAAGAGATGAGTTAATTGGTGTAATTGATTCTATAAAAAATAACTATATTAATTGAAATGTTTCAAAAGAGAAAAGTATTAGAAGATTAAAAAATGATATACTTATTCCTGTTTTATGAGCTATTCAAAATACTTGGATTCAAAGAGATAATGTAGATGAAATTTTTGATAACCCATGACATGTTTTATATAACTTAGTTAATATTATATGAGCTGAAAAGAAAGATTTTCAATTATGAACTTTTATTAAACCAAGTAATTTAGTAGATGATAAACTCGATGAATATGTAAATAATATACTATTATTATCAGTACAAAACAATTGAGAAGAAATAGGTAAAGAAACATCTGAAAATGTAGGTTGAATTTTAGATATGTAATTACAAAAAAACGACTTTTAGTCGTTTTTTTTGTAGTTTGTTAAGTATGCTTCAAGTATCACTTCTCTTACATTTTGGCTACTGTTATCTTTCCATTTTACTATTGATTCTATTTTTATTCAATCATCATCTGTGCTATTAGTGAATCATGGATCATAATTATAAATATTTATTTCCCTTGTATATATATTTTTAAAATCATTTACTATACCTGTTTGTGTATAAAATCAATTAGCATCTAGTCACACTTTGAAATTATCTCTATAGTTATTATCTTCATAATCTCAAGTTATAGTATCTTTACTTTCTAGTAACCATTTATTATTTGTGTCTTTATATATTATATACTTTCAACTCATAGTTTCGTAACCACTTCATAATATACAATTTGAATCATAATTAAGTGTTTTCCAACAACTATTTATGTTTGATGAATACTTTAACCAATTAGTATCTCTTATATTTTCTATAGCTTCTATTCATTCTTTTGCTATATGTATAGCCTGTATTTTAGCTTCAATTCAATTTGTAAATTTAAGAGAATTAGAAAAAATATTATAAACTCAAGTTATTCAAATAGATAATATAAGAGTAATCATTATAGCTTCTACTATAGATGTTGCTTTTTTTGATAATTTCATCTTTACAAAAAATAAAAATAAGGTAAATTATGCACCAATCTATATAAAATATAATAAATAAAAATCGAAATGCAAAAATTTTCTATTCATGATGAAAAAAAGGTAAAAGAATTGCTAGAGAACAATTGAGAAAAGGCTTTTAGATATGCTCAAATTGAAAATGCAATTTATAAAAATTTCGTCACAGATTTTGATGAAATGAATACTTTATCAAAAAAAATCAGAGAACTATTAAAAGAAAACTGTTTTTTTGATTCTTTAATCGTGGATGATCAAAAAACAAGCTCAAACTGACAAACTACAAAAATTCTTTTTAAAACTGAGACGGGAGAGTTTATAGAAGCTGTTATAATGAGACACTTAACTGGTAGAGTTACTCTATGTGTTTCTTGTCAAGCATGATGTCCTATGGCTTGTAGTTTTTGTGCTACCTGAAAACTTGGATTACTAAAAAACCTTGAAACTTATGAAATTTTAGAGCAAATTTATTATGCTGCTAAACTTTTAAATAGTGAATGAAATAAACTTAGAAATATAGTTTATATGTGAATGGGTGAGCCTATGCTTAACTATGATAGAGTAAAAGAAACTATAAATATAGCTAATAGTCAAAAAAAGTTTGATCTTGCAAATAGAAGAGTTACTGTTTCAACTTGCTGAATTGTTCCATGAATTAAGAAATTTACAAATGACTTTCCACAAACTAGTTTAGCTATTAGTCTACATGCTCCAAATGATGAAGTTAGAAAACAAATAATGCCAGTTGATCACACTTATCCTCTTGCAGATTTGATGAAATCTCTTGATGAATATGTAGAAAAAACTAATAAAAGAATATTTTATGAATACATAATGATAAACTGAGTAAATGATCATTTAAAATTAGCTCATGAATTATGAAAACTTTTAGAATGAAGACTTGCTCATGTTAACTTTATACCTTATAATGCTTGAGAGGGGACAGGTGGTACATATACTTCTACTCCAAGATTTATAATTGAAAAATTTCAAAAAATATTACAACATTATTGAGTAGTTTCTACTATAAGAGCAACTATGTGAGATGATATAGATGCTGCTTGTGGTCAGTTAGCAAACAAAAAGAAAAATGACTAAAAAAAAC
>JAAZVM010000064.1 GCA_018623505.1 Patescibacteria group bacterium
CTCACTTACTAGTTTTGGCTAGAGTAAATGAAATAGATGATAAATATATAGATACATTTTTAGATAATAATGTAACTCTTACTTGAGCAACTAGAGAAGACTTATCATGATATGAGAAAATGATGAAATGATACTTTTGAAATTTAGATGAAAATCAAAAAGCATCTTGGGCACGTGATCAAGTTTTTATAGCATTATGAAACTTAATGTCTTTTCTAGCAAATAAGCATATCGACTCTTGTGCTATTTGATGATTTGACCCAAAAATGTACGATGAAGTACTGGATTTAAAATCTAATTGATTATCAAGTGTAGTAGTTTTACCAATAGGTTATAGAAGCGAGGAAGATAAATATGCTAATAAGCCAAAAGTAAGATTTTCTAAAGATGATATATTATTAAAAATTGTATAATTTAATTGTCTAGTTTAAATTATGTTTTTATATAAAAAAACAAGATTTTTAATTTTATTTATGTTACAATTTATTTAATAAGTTTTAACATAAAAATATGTCAAGAAAAATACATGATAGAAATGGAGAAATAATTAAAAAAGTTGAGTGATTATTTCATATAATACCTCTAAAAAGATTAAGGCATACAGATAAAGTAGATTTTGATGTTATGTCACTTTTTCATGAATTTAACGGTATAGATATAGTTACTCATCAAGCAAATGCAAAATCTCCTTGAGATGTATGAGACTTTAAAAATTTATGGTATATGCATAAATGACAAGAAGATAATTTAATTACTCTTTCTGGAAATAGATATGTAGAGTTATATACAAAAGAAAATTGAAAAATTGAGAGATTTGAAATTTCTCATGAAAGAGTAAAATGGAATTGAGAAATTATTCATGAAGGACCTGCTATACTTGGTTGGCCTACTTGAGTTTTCCATAGAAATTATTCTCCAGAAGGTTCAGTTTCTATGAATTTTGCAGTTAGAGATGATTTATTTGATATCGATACAGAGTTTAATATTTATAATCTCGATACAGTTTCTTGAAAGTATGAAGTAGCTAGAGTTTGAAAATTAGACCAAAATAATATATAAAAAATAATATGAAAGAAATAAATGCATATGAAAATGCAAAAAAACAAATAAAAAATTCTATATCTCTTATATGAGATGAAAAATATGAAAAATACTTAGATGTATTATCAAATCCAAAAAGAATTTTGGAAGTAAATATTCCTGTAAAAATGGATGATGGTAGTATAAAAGTATTTATTTGATACAGAAGTCAGCATAATGATACAAAATGACCTTTTAAATGAGGTATCAGATTTCATCAAGATGTTTCAAGGGATGAAGTAAAAGCATTATCAATCTGGATGAGTTTAAAAACTTCTGTAGTTTGACTTCCTTTGTGATGAGGTAAATGAGGTATAATAGTAGATCCAAAAACATTATCTGCTAGAGAGTTAGAAGAATTATCTAGATGATATGTAAGAGCTATTTTTTCTTACCTTTGAGCAGAAAAAGACGTACCTGCTCCAGATGTAAATACAAACTGACAAGTTATGGCATGGATGATGGATGAGTATTCTAAGCTTGCTTGAGTAAACGTGCCTTGAAGTTTTACTTGAAAACCACTTGATTTAGGTGGTTCAAAATGAAGAGAAACTGCAACTTCTATGTGATGAGTATATGTACTTGAAAAGTATCTAGAAATAGTTTGAGACGATGTAAAATGAAAAACTTTTGTAGTTCAATGAGCTTGAAATGTATGACTTAACTTTGCTGAAATACTTGTAAGATTATGAGCTAAACTTTTAGCAATTTCAGACTCAAGATGATGAATATATAGTAAAGATGGGCTAGATATACAAAAAATAGTTTCTCTTAAAAAAGACAGAAAATCAGTAACTGATTATTCTTGAGTAGATTTTATTACAAATGAAGAAATCCTTGAAATAGAAACTGACATATTGGTCCCAGCTGCTTTAGAAAATCAAATAACTTCTGAAAATGCTGAAAATATAAAGTCAAAAATAATTTTAGAGCTAGCAAATGGTCCTGTTACCCCAGAAGCTGACTATATACTAAATAAAAACAATATAGTAGTAATACCAGATGTACTAGCGAATGCATGATGAGTTATGGTTTCTTACTTTGAACAAGTTCAAAATAATGCAAACTATTATTGGTCAGAAGAAGAAGTTGACACAAAACTAAAATCACAAATCCAACTAGCTACAACTAGAGTAGTAGATAAATCTAGAGAAAAGTGAATAGACCTTAGGAAGTGAGCTTATGTTTTAAGCTTAAAGACAATTATAGACTCTATGATTTTAAGATGATAAAAAAATACTTGCTTCGTAAGTATTTTTTTATTTTAACTTTACAAAATAATATAAGTTGTATAATAAAAATAATTTATAATTTTATTATTTGCTTATGTGATTATGAGAGTTACTTCAAAATGTATATAAAGATAGAGATTGATTACCTTTATATTCAGAAGAAGAAAAAAAAGAGTTATTAGAATTGTTTTTTACTTGAAATAATTCTGAATCAGAAAAAGAAAGAATAACTCAAGAGCTTATGGTTGCTTTGGATGAATTAAAATTTAGTGATGATTTAGAAACTATTACAAGAATAGCAAGTAGAGTTTATACAAAATTAACTAATAAAATTTTAGAATTTAAAAAAGCGGCTAACTAGCCGCTTTTGCTTTTTTCTCAAATTTTTCTATAACTTTTGCAAAGATTTTAAATAGATTTTCATCATATCAATTGTTTTCAGTAAGCCATGTAGATAGATTAAATGCTATCGTTGGTTTAGAATATTTTCTGAAATATGAGCTAAAAATATGCTCGTATACAGAAGATATTTTTTTTGCATTTTTTAGGTTACTAAGTTTTGAGTCTAGTTTTTCCAGACTTTGATCAAATTTTTCTTTATCGAAATCATCTCAAAACTCTTCAGCTCTTTTAGTTATTACTTCTGTGAGATAAGTCTTTATAGAGTCAACTTTATAGTAGTTCTCAAACTCTCAGTCTAGAACTATCCAGTTGTATTTTTTGAAATCATTTTCAAAAACTTTTCCTGTTTTGTATACTTTTCTTATAGACTTTATAATCATATCTCTATCTATATAAAAGTTATCATCTCTATCTATAACTGCTACTACATTTTCTTTACCAAAGAGTTCACTTGCAAAAACAAACCATTCGTAAAGTGCTCATTTACCTCATACATCTATTACACTTATGTTTTTATAGTTTAGATTGAAATAGTTTAGTTTTTCTTCTTTGCTTAAGTTTTTATGCTTAAAATCTATATAGTTTTTCCAAGTAGTATTTTCATATATGTTTGGTATAGATATTTTTTCAGTTTCTCACTCTACAAGTATAACAGCATCTGAAAAAAAAATATCAGCATTTTTAAAGATAAGATTTATCATGATTTTATCATATCTTCCATTGTAGTTTTCTATCTTTTTTGTATGAGTTTTTCAGTTTTCATTTTTTACAAAAACTATATCCGAGATTTCGTATTTACCTTTTCTGAAGTTTGATACAAGTTCACTAGAGTGAGTAGAGTATAGGACTTGAGTATTTTCTAGTTCTCATATATCTTGTATTATATCATCTATCATCTTTGTTGCATGTGGA
>JAAZVM010000006.1 GCA_018623505.1 Patescibacteria group bacterium
ACCTATTATAAAATTAAGACCTGTTTTTAATAAAGTCAAAATAGATATAATTGATTCTATTTTTTTGTACTGACTATTATAATTTGCGAAATAGTCATCTGAATCTGGATTATTTATCAAAAGAAAGGATTTTTCATTAATGTATGAATTTACTATTTCATATTCATTAAGTTTAATATTTGAAACAACTATAGTGTCTGGTAATGGATTGTTTTTTTCTAGTATCTTAACTAGATTTGGTTCTTTTAATTCTATTTCTTTTATTATTTCTTCTTTATCTTTATATGTAACAGATATATTTTTAGAAACATTTTTAATGTTATTTATCAAGTCCGTAACTCATAGAGAACTCTGAGAATACTCCTCATTTACATATAAAGATATAGTAAGTTTAGAGTTTATTGAATCTATAAGCTTGTAACTAATATCCTCAAGAAAAGCAAGTATGTTTATAAAAAACATAAGCAAAGTCAAAACAAGTACAGTTGAAATACTTAAAAACTTATTCCTTAGAGTATTTTTTACAGAGTATTTAAATATACGAAAAAGCATCTTTTTTAGATAATTTATATTTTTATAAAGGATATTTAATAAATATATTTTTGCAAACCAAAAAACTTATAAAGCCGAATAAATAAAATATAAATAAAGTCAAGCTATAGTTTTTGGAGCAAGATGTCTAAATATGATATTATAAAGAAAATATTTATTAAAAATAATAATATGTGATTTGAAAATCAAAAATTTAATACAAGTACAGCAGAGAGAGTTACCTGAACAATTCAAGATAAAATAGACGAGAAAAAATTAAAAATATCACAAGTTACAAAAGAAAACTTAAGAAATTTAAAAGTTGAGATTTTATACAAAAAATCATCTTCTTTAAGAGTAAGAGACTCTGAAGGTAAAGTAATATGAAGATTAAAAAATGACCAAAATGTAGATTTTAATTGAGAAATAAAAAAAGCTCATTGAAAACTATTTTTATGAGTAAATTTAGCTAAAAATAAAAAATGATTTGTTTCTGCTGACTATGTTAAGTGAGAAATAAATACCGAAGTAACTATGCCAGTAGCTGTTACTCAAAAAAAAGAGGAAAAAACTAGTGATGTAAAAACTTCTGTAAAACCTGTTGATGAATTAAGTGATTCTGAAGAGACTGCTGAAGTTGCTATTGAGGACGAAAGTAGCAGTGAAGAAAAAGAAGCAGTAGAAAATATAAAAAGTATAAGTGAAGCATTAGGTACATTTAAAGAAATAGCCAAAGATTCAGAAAAATTAATGACAGATAGTGAATATAGAGAAGAAAGAAACATTATGATTTTATCGGCTCTTAAAGATTTAAATTTGGCTATTGAAAAAGAGAGCAGTAAAGAAAATCCTAACAAAAAAGAAATAAATCAAGCTAAATTATACTTAGCGAAATATTTTTCTGATATGACTGAAGACTGAGTTGATAATAAACATTGGAGAAATTATTGAGTATCAAGCAATATAGCATTAAGTATACTTCCAGATGAAAATAAACCTGAACCTATTACAGAAGAAACTATTAACAATGAAATAGTAAAAAATAAAGGTTTAATGCATTTTATAAAATCAAGTGCTAACTCTTGATGATCTGCTGAAGAAAAACTATTAAATATATATAAAACTTCTGCTTGGCAAGAAATGATTGAATGACTTCAAGATAAGTATGAAGATGAATTAGAGGAATATTTAGAATGAGTTGATTCAGAAAATTTAGATGAAGAACAAAAATCTGCATTAGATTTACTAAAAGATGTAAATTGAGTTTGATTTTTAGATTTCAAAGAAGAAAACTTCGATATATTTCAAGATGTATGAGCAAATTTATGAATAATTGCAGCATGAATGTGGTCTTGAGCAGCATTATGATTAACTTGATGAACAGCAGTTCCTGGTATAGGTAACTTAATAGGTTTTATATGATGAGCTATTGTTTGATGAACAATCTCAACATTGTGACTAGCATGATATAATCAAGATAGTGACCTATTAAACTGGAAAGAATTTTGAATTAATATAGCAACTATGTGAGCTATATGATGAGCTGCTAAAATATGAAAGTCTGTTAGTAATATATCAAAACTTTGAAAACATTGATGAAAAGTATGATTATGAACAGAAATGACAGCTGATGTCTTATGAGTATGAGTATGAATAGATATTTTAAGGTCTGAATTATATGAAGAGTATGAATTTAATTTTTCTGATAGTTTTATATCAAACTTACAGTGGGCTCTACTTCCTTTAGCTATGAGGTGAGCAAATAATGCTAAAAGCAAAATTCCCAAAGAGTGGGCTGAAAAATCTAATGAAGTTATAGCTAAATTAAAACTAGCAAAACTTACAAAAATATCATGATGAGATAATAAAAAAATACTTGAGGAGCTAGATGAGAGTTTAGCAAAAACTAGACCAGAAATTGAAGCTAAAGTTAGTAAATGAGATGATGCAATAAAAGGAGAAGATACTGTTGGAACAAAAGAAATTACAAGTCCTAAAAAAACAATTAAAAACCATCAAATCCCTAATATATCAGCTAAATGAAAAGTAGACATAGATAACCCTAACTTGTGAGATAGAGTAAGAGTTGGTGATGACATATATGAATATAGAAAATATGAATCTACTCCTTGATCTAATTGATCTTATGCTTGGTTTAAAGAAGTTGATTGAAAAGTAGTTGTTGATGTAACAACTCCTCAATTTAACTATACTCATCAATTAAAAGATAAGTTAGGTTGAAATACAAAAGTAAATGAATCTAGATATAATGAAAGAGATAATTACGAATTAAATAGAGATAATGGTAATAAAGATTGAAATATAGTAAATCCTACAAAAAAAGAAATGGAGTTAATAGAAGAACAAGTTGATAAATTACCTAAAAATCCTGAGTGAAAAGAATCTTATTCATCTACTCCAGTTAAATTTTATAAATGAGAGGATTGAAAAGTTTATATTAAAACTTTGGACAATAAATTTTACAATAACTGAGTAGAGGTAGATACTAGTAAAATAAAACTCTCTGAAATTTGAGACAAAGATAATTTTGGTAAACAAAAAAAAGAATTACAGAAAAAAGAAAAAACAGAAACTAGAGAAAAAGATAATAATGATAATAAACCTTTATCTGAAGAATTTAAATTTAGTAATAATATAACATCAGTATATGAAAGAAATAGATTTGAAAGTATTATTAAGTCAAGATTAGATAAAGATTGAGTAACTACTATAGAAGTTGACTGAAAAACAACTACAATAAAAAAAGAATTCAATTGAAAATATAGTATTAATTGAAGTAACGAAACATATAGTCTAAAGGATATATTTAAAAAAATAGACAATGAAACGATTTTATCATTTTTAAATAATTCAAACTTAGAATATATATTAAAAAATTCTGAATGAAAAGAGATAAGTTATGGAAAGTGAAACAATAAAGTAAAGATAAAAGACTGAGAAATGATAGTTTGGAAAGATTGAGTTGAAACAAAAGTTAAAGATACAGACGAACAACTTAAAATTATAAGTGATCCAAAAATAAGAATGGAAATCCTATGAACTAAAATTTTTAATATAAATGAAGATAATGTTATATCAAATATGATTTCATGACTTACCAAAAAACAAAAAGAGCTATTTGATAAAATGAATACCTGAACAAGGGAAAATTTGAAAAATTCACTAAAGTGAACTAAAGATTTTATGTTAAATCTAACTTATAGATGATTTGGAGAATGATGACCTGCTTTAAGAGGTAAACTATTTTATTTTTGAGGAACAGCCATTACTTCTTGGGAAGAATTAAATACATTATTTGATTCTATTAACAACAAAGATGATACTATTTTTAAATTAAGTAATGCAGATGAAGTAATATCTATTTTATCAAACTTCTTCCTTTTTAAACACTTATGATTAATTCGTGGGTTTGCTTATGAGTGGTGAATAGATAAAGTTTTTGAATACCTAGCTTGAAATGAATAAATTTTACAATAAGAAACTACTAATTAAACCTAGTAGTTTTTTTGTTTTAAAATAGTTTTTATGATAAAATATAAGTAAATATAACTAATAAATAAATATGAGCCTAAATAACTCTCCTAGTGAAAATACATGAACTAATTTTGAATCAGAAATGATAAAAGTATCTCAAGTAGAACATAAGCTAACTCCTGAACAAGCAGAAAGATTTAAAGATATATATCTAACTCCTGAGCAAGCAGAGAAACTTAAAAACTGAAATTTTACTATAGAGGAACTTACTAGATTAGAAACTGATCAATTAAGAAAAGAAATAGATTGAAAAAAAAGAATGGATGATAGTATAAGCCTGTTAAGAAAGGCCCAAAGAAATTGAGAACAACAAGATGGTATAGATGAAGAATATGCAAATTGATTATTAGACTCATTGGAAACAAGTAATTGATGAAGTATTGAATCCATTAAAGACAGTATTTGAGAAAAAGCAGAAAAAGCTAAAAAAGTTGTTGAAAAAGCTTGAATTTGAGGAAAGTTTTGAGAAGTATTTAAATGAGCTGAAAAAGCTTTTAAAAAAGAGTGAGCATTGGCATGAATTATAGCTTTTTTTGTATGATTATGGAAAATGTTAACCTGAGGTTTGACTATAGATAAAGCTTGAGAAAAAATGGAAGAGTTGTCACTTAATAGCGATGAACTAAAAGAAACTCAAGAAAAAGTAAAAACTAAAATAATAACCTCTATAGAATCTAGCTTATGAGAAGAACTAGATGAAGATACAAAAGCTAAGATAGAAAAAAAACTTAATCCAAAAAATCCTGATGCTATATTAACAAATTCTGATTTGAATAGACTGTATGATAAAATAGAAAAATGAGAAAGTTTAACAACAGATGATTTACACGAGTTATGAATTTTAACTAAAATATATAATGATCCCGAATTAAAAGATATACTAAATAAAACCGTTATTAAACTTAGAAAAGGTATGCTAGATAAAATGCTTCCTGTATTTGAAAGCAGAGGTATAAATATGCAATGAGATAATAAAAATAAATTTGAGCAAATATTAAAAAGAGAAATAAATGATAATGATATATTTGAACTTATAAAAAATTGAAAAGGTAGTACTTTAGATGTATTATTTTGAAGTATTGGTTTAGCTACAATGTATCCTAGCATATTACTTGAATGTTATAAAGAAGATTTACTTAAAGTATGAGATTTAGTAATTACAGCATGAGAGTATTGAAGTGATAAAATACAGATATGACTTAAGGCAATGACTTGAGATAACATAATTTGAGATATAGTTTGAACAATGCAATGGGGCAGTTTTGATTGAGTTCTAGAAAAACTTTCTCCTGAGAAAAAACTACTACTTTATAGATCTTTTTATGCTGAGCTATGAATAGTTGCATGAGTTATGTGAGCTTGAGCTTTTGCACTAAGTTCTTGAATAATATCAACTCTTGAAATGTGAGAAAAAGTTAAATTATGAGTTAATCCATTAAAAGAGCCTTCGAAACTTTTAACAAAACCTGCAGACAGGCTATCAAAAACTCTAGAAATACTTAATCCGGGAGAATGAGCTTGGATTGATGAAATTAAAGATACTATGAAGCTAGCAGAAGAAAGTTATAGAAAACTAGATGAGATGAAAACAGCAACTCCTGAATGAAAAAAGAAATTAGCAGAAGAAATAAGAGATATACAATGAAAAATAAGCACTACTTATAGTGAAAAATGAAGTTTAACAAACCCTAAATCTTATAAATGACTTAGCAATACTCCTTTAAAATCATATTATGCTAGAAATATATTAAAAGATTTAGAAAATATAGCCATAACAAACAGCAAATTAGCTACATCTGTAGAAACTTGAAACATATCAAAATTAGCACATAAATCAAAACAAATAATTGACTCTTTTAAAGTAAGATATATATGAGCTAATGCTGTACTTAGAGTATCTGATAATAATGATGCAAAAACTTTAGCAAGAGCTATGTGAACCTTAAGTCCAGAGATATTAAGATGATTACTTTGAAAAGTGCCTGTTATAATGATGGCTGGATCTATGATAGACATGTATAATGAATCAAAAGAAAACTCTTCTATTTGAGATTTGATTTTAAGTACAAATGGTATATTTGGTTGACTTATGCTTCTTGAAGAGTGAAAAATAAATCTAGAAGGTGGGTTAAAGGTAGAAAACATGTGATCAGCTAGTTTATGACTTTTAGTTATGGGGACAGAGGTAACACTTATAACAAAAGATATATTAAAATGAATTTATAAAGATGGTTTAATAAAATGATGAGCAAAGTGATTATGAATTGGTTTAATTAACTCAGCTTTTAGAGTGCCTGTTGAGATGATAAATTTCTGAAGATGGTGAATTGCCAGATGAGCAGAGATATATAAAATAGCCTCTGCTGTAATGAGAAAATCACCTAAAAAATGATTATGAATTGCTATAGCAGGTATGGCATGATTGGTACTTTTAAGTAGATGAGTAATGGCTGAAGAAGTTAATGAAGAAACTTTAAAAGAACAAGAGATAATTGATGAGAATTGAAACTTCAAAGACAGAATACTTTGAGATATAGATGATAAGTGAAAAAAGAAAGTTTTGGATTTAATTTCTATGCAATTTTTAGCTAATAAGTTTAAATGAAGAGAAGATGAGTTTTCATTTGATTTTAATAATTGAGTTTATACAATAAAAACAACTCAAGAAATTTTACAAAATAACGAAAAGTTATTTTGAGAAATAGAAAAGTCTATTTGAGAATTTGCAATGGAAAGTTGAGTTAATATAAATGTAAACTTTAAAACTTAAAAAAATAATCCCTTTAGGGATTATTTTTTTACTTTATATATTTTTTTCATAAGATAAGAAAAATTATTTTAAAAAGCTAAACACATGAAACTTTCAGAATTTGATTATAAGCTACCTGAAGAGCTTATAGCACAATACCCTATTGAACCAAGAGACCACTCTAGACTTATGATTTTAGATAGTAAAAGTGAAACTATTAAAGAAGATAAGTTTTACTCTATACTTGATGAGCTTACGAATAATGACGTATTAGTTTTAAACAAAACAAAAGTAATAAATGCTAGACTTCATGGTAATATAGTAGATACAGATAAGATAGTAGAAATATTTTTACATAAACAACTAAGTGAAAATACTTGGGATTGCTTGGTTTATCCTGGGAAAAAACTTAAACCATGAAAAACTGTAGAGTTTAAGTTAGACAATATTGTAGTTTTAAAAGCATATATAAAAGATATATCTGATAAATGAAGAGTAGTAGAATTTAATAAATCATGAGTAGATTTTTTAAGCTTAATAGAAAAACTTTGAGAAATACCTCTTCCTCCATACATAAAACAAAAACTAGAAAAATCTGAAAGGTATCAAACAGTTTGGGCAGAAGTAGAGTGAAGTGTAGCAGCTCCAACAGCAAGTTTACACTTTACCCCAGAGCTTATAGAAAAAATAAAAGCAAAGTGAGTAAAGATAGAAAAAGTACTTCTCCATGTATGACTTTGAACTTTTATGAATGTAGAAACTGATGAAGTAAAAGATCACAATATGCATAGCGAATACATAGAACTAGAAAAAGAAGTAAGCGAAAGACTTAACTCGTACAAAAAAGAAGGAAAAAATATAATATCAGTTTGAACAACTTCTATAAGAGTATTAGAAACTTTTGCAGACGAAAACTGAATACTTTGATACTGAAATAAAGATACAAACATATTTATATACCCATGATACAAATGGAAGTTTGTAGACTCTATAATTACAAACTTTCACCTACCAAAATCTACCCTTATAATGCTAGTATCAAGTTTCTCATGAAAAGATTTTATAAAAAAAGCATACAATTATGCAGTAAAAAACAAATTTAGATTTTTCTCATTTTGAGATGCAATGCGGATAAAAAACAGAAAATAAATTTGACAGAGAAAACAAAATATATATTAATATATGAATAATTAAGTTTTTATTAATAAGTTAATGGGGTCAAGAGAAAATTATGTAACTTTATCTTCGAGTTTAGGTAATTCAAGTGAAATAGAGGATATAAACTCAGAATTAAATTTTAAAGCAATAAATGAAAAAGTAAGTGCTATTTTAAGTGATCCAGAAAAAAGAGATAAACATTCAAGATATATAAGTTCTATATCAGATATAACTAGAGATAGAAATTTATGGGAAGATAATAAAGATTTGATTGCAATTTTATCAAACATAGAAACTGTAAATTTGTTCAAAGATCAAAATTGAATATGTAATGATGAAACTAGAAAACTTAGTTTATTTCTAAGAAAAACAATTAAATTTTTCAACTTAAAAAGCTTATCAAATTATGATAATTTAAATTTTGAAGAATTAGTAATAAGAATAATAGATATAATTGATAAAATAATAAAAACAAATAAAAGTGTTAATGGAGATGAATTAATACTATCAAAGTTAGATTCAATAAAAAAAGATTTTGAAGTTTTATTAAACAAAATTAAATTATATAAAGCAAAAAAAGATCCATTAACTTGATTGGATAACAGAACTTCTCATAATGAGAAATTATTAAATCTAGAAAAAGATCAAAACTATACATATATTACTATAGATATAGACTTTTTTAAGAGAGTAAATGATAAATACAAACATGATTGATGAGATATAGTGCTAAAAACTTTAAGTAGTAAATTAAAAGAAAAATTTAGAAGATTTGACTCAAGTAATGATATTAAAAATAATAGAAGATCTAATAATTGAAATGATATAATAGCTAGATTTTGATGAGAAGAATTTGTAATATGTACTAGCATGAGTATAAATGAAGCAAAAACTAGATTAAAAGAAGTAAGAGATGAAATAGACTGGAAAGAGTATTGAATTGAAGAATTAATTACATTTAGTTGATGAATGGCTGAATACAAATGAGATTATTTATCAAATCATGAAAATGCAGAAATAGCACTAAAAGAAGTTGATGACTTACTTTATAGAGCCAAAAAAGCTTGAAGAAATAGAATTTTTAGTAAAGGACAAAATATAAAATGAAAAGTTTTTCACTATATTTCATATCATATTAATAGATTAAGAAATATATAAACTAAAAAAATCCCATTAATGGGATTTTTTTAGTTTATATCAATTATTTCAATATCAAAATTTAGAGTTTTTCATGCCATTTGATGATTAGTATCAATAGTTACTGTAGTTTCATCAGCTTCTATAATTGTAAAGTTTCACATTTGAGTAGGTAAAACAGTACCAACCTCTAAAACAAAACCATTTTTTTCAAAATCATATAAATCTGATTTTTGAATTACTTGTTTATTTTCAGGGTCTAATTCTCCATAAGCCTCACTAGGCTCTAAAGTTATAGATTTTTTTTCTCCTATTTTCATACCTACAACCGCTTTATCAAATCAAGAAATCATTTGTTTAGCTCAAACTGTAAACTCTATAGCTTGACCTCTATCATATGAACTATCAAATTTTTCTCAATCTGGGAAAGTTCCTGTGTAATGAACTTTTACAGTATCTCATTCAGCTATAATTTTAGATTTTTTTTCTTCTAAAGCAGTTTCTTTTGCTTCTTTATATGAATTAATCGCTTCTTCTTTATCAAACTCATAGTCTTTAAAAACTCAATTATCATATACTTTTATTTCTAGAGAAATAATTTTTACTTCATTAACTGGTCTATCACTAGAATCAGTTTTTACTTTTGAGATTTTATCTACATTTTTTATACCATCAACAACTTCTCAAAAAACTGAGTGTTTATTATCTAGGTAGTTATTATCAGCTACATTTATGAAAAATTGGCTACCGTTAGTATTTGCTCATGCATTTGCCATAGAAATAGTGTATTTATAATTTTTCAATTCTGGATCAAATTCATCATCAAATTTTTCACCATATATACTCTCTCCTCACATACCTGTTCAAGTTGGATCACCTCATTGAATCATAAATCAAGAAATTATTCTGTGGAATATAATACCATCATAATAACCATCCTTAGCTAAACCTATAAAATTTGAAGTTGTTACAGGGGCTTTTTCTGATTCAAGTAATATATTTATAGTACCATTTGTAGTCTTCATAAGTGCAACTACATCTCAATTTTCATATTTATACATATTCTCTGTTTGTGTTTTATTATCTAAAGTATCACTATCTAAGTTTAAATTACAAGAAGCAAATAAAAAACATGAAAGTGTTAATAATATCATCATTTTTAGATTTTTAAGCATATATTTTTTTTAAAATCTATTTATATTTTAACTTTATTTTTGGTTTTATTTTATGTTCAAAAATAAGTAATAGGTATTGTACAAACTTTTCTGCTGAGTCAAAATTTTTTATAGAACTTCTGAGAGTTTTTGGAGTTACAACAAAAAAGTTTAGATTTTTATCTAAATCAAGAAATTTTCTTATATCTTCTAAATTTGATTCATCTTTAAAGTCTATTTGATAATTTATTCAAACCTTTTTGATTTTAGAGATTTTATGATTGTAAGAGTAGATTTTAATTTTTAATAAATCAAAAAGATTTACTACACTTTGTGAAAGATTTGGATTTATTTCTTTAAAGTCAGATACTATATCTTCTAAATCATTTAAATGACTCACACTTTCTATATCTCTATAAAAGTTTATCTTATCAAGTTCTCAAGAAAAGTATTCATCTGGGATAAAACTTTCCAAGTCTAAATCTATACTTGCATCTATTCTTTTTACTGTATTTTCTTCTAAAAGAAGAGATTTATCTTTTTTAATTTCTTCTACTTTATCTTCTAGCATTTCAAGAAATAAACTAACTCATACATCCATAGTAGAACCAGATTGTCTAATTCAAAGGATATCTCATCATCATCTTATCTCAAGATCTTTTATGGCAAGCTCAAATCATGCTCAGAGATGACTATAGTCAACTATAGTTTTTAGTCTTTTTGCAGCATCTTCTTTTATCTTATCTTTATTGAAGAGCAGATAACAGTATCATTTATTTAATCATCTTCAAACTCTTCATCTAAGTTGGTGTATTTGAGAAATTCAGAAATTTACAGATTCATTTATAAAAATAGTATTAACACCTCTGAAGTCTATACCATTTTCTACTACAGTAGTAGCCAAAAGTACATCATGCTCTTTTCTCTTGAATTCAAGGATTTTTTTCTCAAGAGTATCTCAAGGAAGTTGTCAGTGTGCAACAACTATACTTTTTCAGGGTAAAAGTTTTTCTAGATAAGATTGTAGTCAAGATATAGTTTCAACCCTGTTATGTATGAAAAAAACTTGTCATCACCTGTCAAACTCTCTCTTACAAGCAGACAATATAAGATCATCGTCAAAAGATGAGACTATAGTTTGTACAGACTGTTTTCAGACAGGTGGAGTAGTCAACATAGACACTTGTTTTATACCATTTAAAGCCATATTAAGACTTCTTGGTATAGGAGTTGCAGACATAGAAAGTATATCAATATTACCTTTAAATTTCTTTATTTTTTCTTTATCTTTTACTCAAAACTTATGTTCTTCATCTATAACAAGTAATCATAAATCTTTAAATTTTACATCTTCACTAAGTAATCTATGAGTTCATATTATAAGATCGATTTGTCATTTTTTTAATTTTTCTAAAACTGTTTTTATAACAGACTGTTTTTCAAATCTAGTTACAACTTCTATATTAAAAGGGAAATCTATAAATCTATCCTTTGCCTTTTCAAAATGCTCATAAGCAAGTACAACTAAAGGAGAAACAAGAGCTGCCTGCTTTCATCATATAATAGCTTTGTAGATACTAGCAAAAGCTACTTCTGTTTTTCAAAATCAAACATCACCAGACAAAAGTCTATCCATAGGATTTTCTGACTCCATATCTTTATATATTTCAGATATTACATTGAATTGATCTGATGTGTACTCATACTCAAAACTATTGAAAAACTTTGACTCTTGATTTTTATCAGAAGAAAAACTATGTCATTTTTGAAGCCTTCTTTTTGCAAAAATATCTAGTAATTCATTGGCTATTTTTTCTATATCTTTACTAACTTTAGAAAGTTTTTTTTCCCATTCTTTTGTTGACAATCATGTCAATTTAGGATTTTCTGATCATACATACTTAGAAACCCTAGAAACTTCTGTAATAGGAACAAAAAGCTTATCATTATTTTTATACTCTATTGTTATGTACTCTTTTTTTATATTTCAAAGTTCTTTTTGTAAAACTTCCCTAAAGACTCATATACCATGATCTATATGTACGACAAAATCTCAAGGTTTTATTTGAAGCAATAAATCTATATTTTTACTCATAGATCTATTAACTCTTTTTTTAATAAATACTCTTGATATATTGTCATCGCAGACAATTAACTCAGATTCTCAAACAAAACTTTTCAGATTATTTAAGTTAGTTTCATAAACTATTACATCATCTAAGTTATTTAGGTTTAAAAAGTTTTGAATTGTTTTTTTGTTTTTTGTAAATATATACCTCTTTTTGTTTTTATTTTCTAGTAAAATTCTAAAATCATCTATATCTTTTATGTTTAAATCTGAGTAAGATAAGTCTTTTGTATCAGATAAATTTCACAATGTAGAAAATAATAAATAATTATTTAAATGGGGAAAAACTATATCATACTCACCATAAAAATCTATATTGTCCAATATATATAAAATCTCAGATTCACATATATAATCTTTAAGTATATCAGAAACTCACTTTTTAAATCATATAGAAGATATCTCGCTATATTTTCAGATATAAAAATAATCCAAAACTTCTCAATCGTAAACTATAGAATCAATCTCATCATCCCAAAAACTAACTATAAGTTTATTTCATAAATTATCTATAAAAGTAAAACTATCTCACATGATTTTAAAACAGTTTTCTTCTTCATAATCTTTAAATGAAAACCCAAAATCTATAAACTTTTTGTTTAATTCAGTTATAGACAAGTTGTCATTTTTTGATATTTTAAATACATTATGAAACTC
>JAAZVM010000065.1 GCA_018623505.1 Patescibacteria group bacterium
AAGATTTAATAGAGAAATGAGAAATAAAAAAAGAAGATGTAAATAAGATATTATCTAACATAGAATTAGATAATCAAGATATGATAAATATATTCGAAAAAATAGATGAAATAGAAAATATTGATAATATTGATAATATATTACCAAAAAGTTTACGTATAAGTATAGATGATTATAAAAAAGCTATAAATGATAGAGATTTTAGGGAAAATATGATAGCAAAAATTAATGATTGATTAGCGTATATCTCTGAACAAATAAAGCCAAGTTCAAGTATATGAACAAATCTTTTTTGATGATACCTATTTATGCTTGATAAAAATTTGATTCTTGTACAAGAGAATAATATTGATATTAAATCTAACTTGAGTAATAAACATAAATGAGAAAAAAAAATATCATTTTTTGATAATTTGATTAAAATATTTAAGGTATTATTAGATAAAATAAAAAATGGAAGATAACAAGGTATTTATAAGAAAAAATTTTTGGTTAGATTTACAAAAAACCGAAAAAAAATATGCTCATATAATAATGATAGCAACAAAACCTGATATAATTAAACAAGCACCATTATACATAGAACTTAAAAAAAGATGAGAACTAGTTGTACTTATACATACAGGACAGCATTATGATTATAACCTAAGTAAATGAGTATTAACTGAGTTTTGAATGGATGTAGATATTAATTTAAATATATTTTGAGATATACATAAAAAGTACTCTCTTATAGTTGAAAGGTTATGAGATATACTAGTTGATATATATGAAAAATATAAAAAAATACCTGTACCATATGTACATGGGGACACAATGACAGCAACCACTGCAGACAAAGCAGCTTTCTTAAATAAATTTGCAGTTGTACATGTAGAGGCTTGAATAAGGACATTTACACCAAGTAAAACATTTTATCATAATTTATTTGAAGATTACGATAAATGAATTTTTAACTGGGATGATTATTATAAATCTCTTCAAGATTATAGTATTTATGAAAGATGAAGTATAGAACCATACCCTGAACAATTTGATACTAGATGAATAGAAGGGTCTACTGGTTTTTTTGCAGCACCAGTTAAGTTATACAAAAAAACTCTTATAGATGAATGATTTCCAAAAGAACATATAAAGGTTGTATGAAATACAATTGCAGATGCTATTGAAATATCAAAAGATAAAGTTAAAAACTCAAAAGCTTTTGAAAAATATCCAAATATGAAAGATAAGCCTTTTATATTTATTACAATTCATAGAAGAGAAAATACACTAAAAAAAGAAAGATTTTTAGTTATATATAACTGAATAAAAAAACTAGTAGAAGATTGAGTTTATGTATGTTTTTTATGATTATATGCTTCAGAATTCGCAATAGATGATTTTTGACTTAGGTCTGATATAGAAAACCTTAGGGAAAAATATAAAGAAAATTTTGCTTATGGTCCAGCTCTAGCTCATCACGCAGAAGTTATCGATATGATTACAAAGGCTTGAGCAGTAGTTACAGACAGCTGATCAATGCAAGAAGAAGCAAATATAGTATGAGTTCCTTGTGTAACAGTTAGGTTTTGATCAGATAGAACAGAAACAATACTAGACGGCACAAATATAATAGCACCTCCTATAAACTCTTGCCTTATAGCAGATATAGTAAAATGAGCAATTTGAAATAAGAAAATGATTAAAAAAGAACATTTATATTGAGAAAATGTATCAGAAAAAATAGTAGATGAAGTTTTAATAATGCTAAAAAAAGATGGTAAACTTTTTAAGTTTGATGATGAAAGACTTGATCTAGAAAAATTTTATAATTGGAAAATATAAAAGAGTAGAATTTTAAATCTACTCTTTTATATTTTCTTTAAAATTAATTAAAGACATTTTAACTAATATATAAATACTAATCTTTTTATTGTTTAATTGATATGAATCATTTTGTCATAACTCTTCTAGCTCATTAATTTTCCCATCTATTTTATTTATAGTATTATCTAGGAATTCTATTTTTTCCAAATATGATAATTTTATAAATTTAGGATTCTTACGAATTATCTCTAATTTCTGCTCCATTCTCTCATTAACTATTATCCTTAAACTATCTTCAATATAACTCTTATGCCTTATTATCTTTTCTTCTAGAATCTCAACTTTATTACTTATTATTTCATTTTTTCTAATAATATCAGACTCTAATCAGGTTTTTTCATTATATAATGTAGTTTCTGATTTTATGTACTCTAAATAGTTATCATAATTATAAGTAGATATATATGGTAAAAGACTCTTATACATGAATTTCTTTTCTTCTAACAATGAGCTTTTAATTTCATCTGTAGAATCAAGGTTTTTAGCCTTATTTTCTAACTCTAGATATAATTCATTTTTCCTTTTTATGTATACATTAATGATATTCTTAATTTCTTCTAAATCGGCAGATGTTAGATTATCATTAAAATATCAAGTCAAATCATCTATTGGATTATTCTTTCTAATCTCATCAATTATTACAGTTTTACTTTTATCTAACTCTGTTATATTTTCTTTTAACTCCCTTATACTTTTATTTTCATCATTTAAATCCACTTCAGCATAACTAACTGAAATGGTAAGTAGAAATACAAAAAATGTAAAAATAATCTTATTCATAAAAAAAATAAGAAGGGAAGTTAGATAAATAATTATAAGGCTTTAACTATTTTTTTATTTTTCCCATCTCGTAATATAATTATACTCAGAATAATTTAAAAACAATATAGTAATGTGAACATTATGTGAAGATTAAAAATAAACCTTAAAGCTAAATCACTTATTTAATTCTGATTTAATTTCAAATTTCCAATCATGACTATCTATTATTTTCTTTATTATAGATAATCATACTCAAATTCATCTACTATCTACATCTCATGTCTTCTCAATTTTTCATTGATAAAACTTTTCAGTTAAAAATGGTAATTCAGTTGATTTAATTCAAATTCAATCATCTGTAAAATCTATATACCTTTTAGTAATATTTATTTTAAGTATAGATCATTTTCATGCATACTTAAGAAAATTTCAAATCAAATTATGAATAAGCTGTTTAAATAAATCTAAATCAGCTGATAATTTTAAGTCATATTCTCATGAGACTTTAATTCTTTGCTTATTTTCTTTTAATCTTTTTTTATGAGTTTCAACAATTGGAACAACTAAATCATAAACATTAAAATCAGAAATAATTAAATCCAATTTTCTTCTTTCAAACTTTTCAAATTCCATAATTTTATTTACCAATGAAATAAGTCTTTTCATCTCATCTGTAATAGAATTTAAGTTTTTTTGATCTAATTTTATAACTCAATCCATTATTCATTCCAAATAACATTGTATAGATGTGATAGGAGTTTTCAACTCATGACTAATATCAGCTAAAAGCCTTGTTCTAATATCATCTTGTAGAGAAACTTTCTTATTTAGATTATTAATTGCTGTAATTAATAATCAAATTTCATCTTTTTTATTATAAGTTATATTATCTAATTGATTTTTAGTAGATAAATCCTTATTAACTTTCCTAA
>JAAZVM010000066.1 GCA_018623505.1 Patescibacteria group bacterium
ACTCCATAACTTCATCAGCTTCATGAAAAACAGGATCAGTAACTATTTCCATAAGTGGACTTCATACTCTATTGAAATCACAAAGAGTTTTTCATCATGCATGTATAAGTTTACCTGCATCATTTTCTAGGTGCATATGATGTATAGCAAACTCTCTAACTTCAGAGTTTACTATAGTTTTCACAGATCATTTACCAACAATTGGTTCATACATTTGAGTTATTTGATAAGCTGTTGGATTATCTGGATAAAAGTAAGTTTTTCTATCAAATCTTGATTTTTTATTAACTACGCAGTTCATCATCATACCTCATAGTAATCATAGTTTAACAACTTCTTGGTTTAACTTAGGAAGCATACCAGGAAATCACATACAAACACTACAAACATTTTTATTTGGTTCATCAGCTAATTCTACTGCATTTGTACAAGAACAAAACATCTTTGTTTTTGATTTAACTCTAACATGTATTTCAAGTCAAATCGTTTTTATATACTTAGTCATCTATCAATTATAGTAATTATTAATTGATATATTTATATCTAAATATCTCTATTTTTCAACAATTTTTTGCAATTTTATTTGATTTAAAATTTTAATATGATAAAATATTTCATGTAAAAAAGTAGTTAAGTAAAAAAGCCTTATAAAATACTTAAAACCTTTTTATATATTATTTTGATAAAATTGAGTGAATATATGGAAATACAAGTAAAAATACATGTAAACGCTGATGAAGCTAAAGAAGTTACAGAAAGATTAGTAAAACACAATTTAGAAAACAAATTAGATAACTATTTAAAAAAATTTAGTTCTAAAGAAGATGCTGAAGGAACAATCGAATTAAAAGTTGATAAAAATAAAAAAGATTTATTTGATGGTGTTTTATCTGCAAACTTAGATGGTAACTCATTTAGATACTCTAGAGAAGATTACAAAAACCTAGATGACCTAGTAAATCACTTATTTGAACATTTCAAAGAAGAACTTTCAAGTAAATAATATAAAAAACATTCCAAGAAATTGGAATGTTTTTTATATTATTTCAGATAAGATATAATCCATATAAACTATAGATTTATCTGTTATTTTTATTTTATCTTCCTCTATAATCAAGAATCAGAGACTTATAAAATAGTCTATTTTTTCTTTATCAAGTTTATCCATATACTTTATATCTATTCAGAAGGTTCTTATTTGAAAAAGCATTTTTTCTAAAAAGATATCATCTTGATTTAGTTTTTCTTTTTTTATATTTTTCCTAGCATAATAATCAAGAAACATTTCACTATTTGCAAATCTTGTATTATCTAAAAATCAATGAGATCAAAGTCAAAAAGCAAGATTTTCTTTATGATTCCAATATCAAATATTATGCTTGCATTCAAATCATTTTTTGGAATAATTTGAGATTTCATATCTATGAAATCATTTTTTTTCTAAAAAACTTTTTATATTATTATATTCTTCCTCATATTGATCTTCAGAAATTGAGTTTTGTCACCAATTATCAGGATAAACTATATTATCAAAACTAGACTCTTTTTCTTCTGGTACATCATAATACTCTTCAAGCATATAAACTGAAACATGTTTTATAAAATCATAGTTTTTAAATATAAAATCCAAATCTTTTTCTATATCTCATTTTTTCACATAAGGAAGTCAGATTATAAAATCTATACTTATGTTCATATCAAGTCATGATTTTTTAATATTATCAAAAGCAGTAATAACATCTCACTTATTTCATCTTTCTATAGTTTCAAGGGTTTTAGTATTTAGAGACTGTACTCAGATACTTACTCTATTTATTCAAAGATTTTTCCATCATATAATATTATCAATAGTTACATTATTTGGAGTAGTTTCTATAGAGATTTCTATATCATCTGAAAAAGAAAATTTACTTTTAAGTTTATCTAAAACCAAATTAAATTGATCAAGTTTCAAAACTCAAGGAGTTCATCATCAAAAATATATAGTATCTAATATTACAGGTTCTGAGTAATTAAATGAATCTATTTCATCAATAAGTGAATTAATATAATTTTGGATTTGTAAATCTTGAGTAAATCAAAAAGAAGCAAATCTACAATACTTACATTTACTTGAACAAAAAGGAATATGTATATAACAATTTAAATTTTTCATATTATAAAAATTAAACCGTCCAAATGGACGGTTATTTAATTATTCACAAACTTGTGAAAATCAAGATAAATTTTTTACTTTACTAAGCTTACACTTAATAGTAGATAAGAAGTTTGAAAAATTAGTTTGATAATTAATTGGATCATCCAATATATCAATTATTTCTCTATCATAAATACTCATAATTCATTTATCAAAACTAGACATTATACTATCTTCATTATAAAAATCTGATAAAGTTACATTAAAATCTGGATGGATTTTTTGTTCTAGCTTATCTCATAATAATGATAAAAGTGCTGGAAGTTTATAAGGAAATATACTTAAGAAAGAGTTAGCTCATACATCTGTAGATAAATAACTTAATAAATCATAAGCTAAATCAAGATTTTGAGTATCCTTATTTATAACAAAATAATTATAGTTAACTAAAGTATTACCTTCTCAAGAATAATAATGTGGAAAAGGTTCAGCTAATAAATAAGTTTTTGAGTAACCATACTCTTTTATATCATTTATCATACTTGGATATCATACTACCATATGTATATCTCATTTTGAAAAAAGATATAGAGATTTTTCATCTAAATTAGATAATTCTAAAAATTTATTATTATATTTATTATAAGAATCAGTATCTCAATAAAGGAAATATGAACCCAAAACTTGCCTTATTGAACTATCATTTATACTTTCAATTGAGTTTACTCAATCCTCTAACATAAGTAATTGAGTAACGATATCTCAAGCATACTCAACTGTACTACCATTTCATAATCAAATTGATATAGTATTTCTAGAAGATTGATTAATTTCTTGGATTTTATTATTCAAAGTTGTTAAAGTTTCTAAATCAGTATTTCTAATTTTTATACGATTATAAAAAACTCATAATGTTTCATATCAAACAGGAAGTCATTTTAAAAATTCTCATGATTCAGAAGATAAAATCAAATCATCTGAGAAAAATCAAGCATATTTTTTTCTAAAGTCATTTGGATTAATTATATCTGAAGATATTCATAGTATTTGTTCATCAAATACAGAAACAGATTCAGAGTTATTCATAACAAATAAGTCTGGTCATTTACCTGCATTTATTGCTGAAACCATAGCAAGATTATAATCTTCATAGCTAGGAAAAGTTTCTATAACTATATTGGTATTTTTATAAGATGGATTTAATTCTTTAAATCATGTTACAAAATCATAAGTATTAATATTTGAATCATTTGATACCATCCAAATATTGAAATTATTATTTCAAGTTGAAGCAGAATTATTATTTCAATTATCCTTATTTGCTTGCATAAGCAAAAAAACAATAGAAATTAAAATAACTATTCAAACAACAAAAAAAATTATTTTATTTTTATTATATTCCATTTAAAATTATATATTA
>JAAZVM010000067.1 GCA_018623505.1 Patescibacteria group bacterium
AAGATGAAAAAACTAGAAAATTATATATAGATATAACAAATAAATTATTAAATAATTTAAATAATAATCAATCAAAAGAAATTATTAATGATTTTTTAAATAAATTTAAATAAAAAATAAACTTGTTTAATTAAAAAATTTTTATAACTATTTACAAATCTATTTTTTATTTAAAAACAAAACACCTCCAAGAGGTTTTTTAGTCTTCAATAAAATCATCAATCTGTGGTTTTAATAATGTTATATCTTTCATAGGAAAAATATTTGATGGAACTTTATTTTGTAATTGATAAAAATCAATTGGTCACCTAATTTTTGTAGTAAAATAATATTCTCACAAATTATGATCTAATAATGTAAGTCATGCAAATTGTACATCATAAAAATTATCATTATTTAAATCATTATAAAATATCTCCATAGATATAATCTTTTTATTTTCCTTTCTATCAATTCATTTTGAAAGTGCAACATAAAAATCTTCAATTTTGTAAAGATTTTCATTGTATTTTATACTATTGAAATTTTCTTTAGCAGAACGGTATTTTTCAATATTACAATTATCTATGTCAGATTTTAATTCATATAAACGATCTACATATGGAAAATTTTTTAAAACTCAATTAGCAGTAAGAATCAATGTTGGCTTTCAATCATTGAGAGTAGAGTCTATTTCAAATCCAAGATTTGTATCGATTTTTCCTAAAACTAAATTTCATTCAAAAAAAGCTTGCATAGATTTTTCATTTTTAGAATTTTTCATCAATTAATGAAGATTTATTTTTTTCAAACCAATTCCAAAAACTTATTAATATCTTTTCTTCTTTTGAAGTTATTTTATAATTATTCATCTCCTGAGAAATTATTTTCATTATTATTATCTTAACTTATACTAACAATATTGTATGATTTTACAAATAATAATTATTCGCAAAAATCTATTTCTCTCATCGCTCACTAGAGTCTTTCATTTGTGTATAAAATTAAGGTTTATATTCATAATACCAGTATACTAAGAATTTTATTAACAAATTAATGAAGATTTGATATAATATAGTTAAATTTATTTATTCAAAACTATTACAATCTATTTTGTAATTCTTTGAATTCCTAGTAAATTTAATTATATTATATTTTATTCATTTTCCATTTATTGAAAAAGCTACTCAATATCAAGGAAGAGTATTTATAAATTCATCCAAATCTCAAAATGCTTCTTGTAAAACATATTCTTTTCATGGAAGAAATCATTGTTTATAAGCATATGATATAATTTGTTTTTCTTTTTCCTCTTCTTTGAAATACATTCTAGGTTTCTGAATTACCTTGAATTCACTCTTCCAGACTCTTCATTATCTGTATTTATGTAGTCATACTATTAGAAATATGTATATGTAAGTTTTCCTTTGAGCTTTACCAAATATGAAAAATTAAAAAGCTAAGACCTTTGGTCTTAGCTTTTTAAAATGGATTTAAATCTGCTACAAATAAAACATTATAATATTTTTTTATAAATTCATCCAAATCTCAAAATACTTCCTGTAAAACATATTCTTTTCATGGAAGAAGTCATTGTTTATAAGCATATGCTATCATTTGTTTTTCTTTTTCACTATATTCATCTTTTTTCATATCCAGAATTACTGGAGTTTTGGTTTCTATAAATTTCAAAATTGATGAATCTATTTCAGATAAATCAGAATTATCATCATTATTATTTTGATTAAAATCTTGGTCATCAATTCAAGTCATCAAATGACAAAGTCAAGATGAAACAATAAAAAACCTTAATTCATTAATTTGACTATCTTTTACATCTAACCAATTTATAGAATCTAAAAATTTATTAAACTCACTTTTTTCTCATTCTGGAGAAATAGATATCTCGTCACAACTAAGTAAAAATGAAATATCTCTAAAAAAATTAACTACACCACTTATAGCATTTTTAGAAATTCCTTTTTTAGATGATTTTTCTCTATCAAAAACTTCATTACTCATACAAAAAAATAAAAAATAAACTTGTTTAATTATAAAATTTTTATAACTATTTACAAATTTATTTTTTATTTTTTAATTACTCTATAATCAAATCTTTAGCAGGAGAATAAAAATCTAAGTTTTCTTGTCCTATTTTTTCTATCATATAGTTTATTAAATCCTCTTTTTTAACTTCTTCTTGAGTACCATCTTCTTCATTTCTGACTTGAAATATACCATTTCTAGCTTCCATTATACCAACCATAACTATATACTTTGCTTTTGATCTTTGAGCTTTAAGCATTTGCTCTTTCATAGAAGGTGTTCAAAGTGAAACAACTGTGTTTATTCATGCATCTCTAGCTTTTAGTGATAATGGTAAAACAATACTTTTAGCTTCATCTCATAATTGTACTATAAAAAGATCTATTTTATCTTTATTTTTTATTTTTATATTGTTCTCTATAAGAGTTTTTACAATTACTTCTGTATCTGCAAAAAAACCTGTAGCTGGTATTTCTTTTGCTTCTCATAAATTTTTAGCAAGAGAGTTATGTCTTGATCATCTAACCATAACTTCACTATTTTCATTTACTATTTGAAAAACAGTATTAGTTTGAGTATCACTATCAGAAACTAAAGTATGGTCTTCTTTATATGAAACCTCTAATAAATCTAAGTATTCTTTAAGTTTTTCATAGTGAGCTTTACTATCTTTCTTTAAAAATTTTGGATACATTGAAACAGCACTTTCTGATAATATAATATCATCTTCCTCTTTAGATAAGAAAATTTGCATAGGATCAGTATCTATTAGATTTTGAGATTTTTCTGATAATACATGCCTTTTATTATCAAAATAAGTAACAAGTTCTTCTCTATACTTAAGTTTTTCTTTTAGTATTCAAGTTGAGTTTATAGATAGAGTGTATTTACCTTTTAAGCCTATTTTATCTAATACAATAGTATTAATATATATTTGTATAGCATCTAAAATAGGGTCATTTTCTCAAATAATTTCAGTTCAAATAAGATCTAATTCTCTTAATGAATCTTCAGATTTTTTATAAAATCTATCCATATAATAATAATAAACAGGTTGAATTTCTTCTTTTTGTTCATTATCTAGATATGCTCTAACTATAGATAGTGAAGGATTTTGATTTATATCAAAATCGTTTGATGTGAAAATAGGATTTATATTGAAACCTGATTTTTCAATAATTTCATTTTTCTCAAGTAATGGAACAGAAATTCTTCTATATCAGTTTTTTCTAAATTCGTGTCTATATACTTTTTTCAAAAATGTTAAATATTTATGGTGTTCGGGGAATAAATCATATGTTCAGTTTACAGGAGAGTAGTTTGTCATACATGTTATTATAAAATTAAAAGTCAGGTTAGTATTATATTTTATTTTGATAAAAAAAGAAAATTTTTTTACATTTTTTTAAAGCTAAATATTATATTTTTAGTATAATAAATTATTATTAAATATTTTTAAAGACTATGCAAGAAATTAACAAAGAAATACTTTTATATTTAAACTCTTTAC
>JAAZVM010000068.1 GCA_018623505.1 Patescibacteria group bacterium
ATAAAAAAGTTTTGCAATTTATTAAATATTACTAAAATAGTAATGTTTTATAATTAATTTGTTTATACAAATGATAAAAATAAAAAATCTAAAAATCTGAGTTTGAGAAAAAGAGATTTTAAAATGAGTTAGCTTAGACTTTGAACTTGGGAAAAATTACTGTCTACTTTGAAAAAATGGTAGCTGAAAATCTAGCCTATCTTCTTTTCTTATGTGACATCCAAATTATAGTCATATAGATTGAACTGCCAGTCTTGACTGAGAAGATTTACTTGAAATGCAAGCAGAAGAGAGAAGTAAAAAATGACTTTTCTTATCTTTTCAAAATATACCTGAGTTAAGCTGAATCAGACTTTGAGAATACTTAAGAATAATAAATAATATATCATTAAAAAATAAAAATCCAGAAGCAAAAGATTTATCTCCATTTATCTTTAAAAGATATATAAAACAATTTCTTGATGATCTTCATATAGATGAAAGCTTTTTAGATAGAGACTTAAATGTAGGGTTTTCATGATGAGAAAAAAGAAAGATAGAAATACTTCAAATGAAACTTATAGGTCCAAAGTATATAATCCTAGATGAGATTGATTCAGGTCTTGATTTAGATGCTTTTAGAATAATAGCGAACATGCTAAAAGAACTAAGTAATGAAAACAATAGTCTTATAATAATAACTCACTACTTTAAGATACTTGATTTTATAGATGTAGATAAAGTATATGTAATGAAAAAAGGTGAAATAGTTAAAAGTGGATGAAAAGAATTAGCAAGTCATATAAGTGAAAAAGGTTTTGAAGAATTTTAGGCAAAAAAAAGGGGCCTAAGCCCGCTTTGAAAAATAATTTTTTATTTACCTCCTCTTTTTTTTCTTTTATTTTCCCACCTATTTTCTAAATAAGAGAAGTAGTAGTCTATTCTTATTTTTTTAATTATCATTTTTTTCCTTTTTTTATTATACACATTAAATTTTATGTATTTTATTCCAAATTTTTTCAGTTCGTCCTTATGTTTATCTCTGTAGCTTTTTTGATCTAAAAGTCTACTACAAGATATTACAAAAGCAATACTACTGCATGTATTAAAGAAAAATGGTCCGATTTTAATCTTTCCTTTTTTATATTCAACTACTACTGGCTTATTCATAAAATTTCCTTTTTGTTTGTGTTTTAAATATATTAAATTAAAAATATAATATGTCAAATAATAATCCAGCTTCTGTATCAGTTTCAAACACTTGGCATTTCCAAGATGAAGTAAACTATACAAATGAAGCTATAGAGTGAATCAATGAAGATGTTGTAAGACAGATAAGTCTTGCAAATAATGAGCCTGATTGGATGCTTGAGCTTAGACTTAAGGCTCTTAAAGTCTTTCAAGAAAAACCAATGCCTAAATGGTGACCTGACTTATCTAAACTAAACTTAGATGAGATTTATTATTTTGCTAAGCCTGAATGAGCTTGAGCTAAAAAAACATGGGAAGAAGTTCCTGAAAATATCAAAAATACTTTTGATAGACTTGGTATACCAGAAGCTGAAAAAAAATCACTTGCTTGAGTATGAGCTCAGTATGATAGTGAAGTAGTATATCACAGCTTAAAACAAGAGCTTGTAGATGCTGGTGTTATATTTGATGACACTTCTGTTGCTATCCATAAGTATCCAGAACTGATAAAAAAATACTTTTCTAAATGTATACCAATTACAGATCATAAATTTGCAGCACTTCATTATGCTGTTTGGTCTTGATGAACTTTTATGTATATACCTTCTTGAGTTAAATTAAATGAACCTCTTCAATCTTATTTTAGGATGAATAAAAAAAGTTGAGGTCAATTTGAGCATACTATTATTATATTAGAAGATGATTCTCAGGCTCATTATATAGAATGATGTAGTGCACCAAAATATGATGAAAACTCTCTTCATGCTTGATGAGTTGAAATATTTGTCTGAAAAAATGCTAGTATGAGATATTCTTCTGTAGAGAACTGGAGTTTAGATACTTATAATCTAAATACAAAAAGAGCGATAGTAGAAGAAAATGCTTATATGGAATGGGTATGATGAAATATGGGGTCTTGAGTAACTATGCTTTATCCATGTAGTGTTTTAAAATGAGATAATAGTAAAACTGATATGCTTTGACTTGCCTTTGCAAATGAAAAACAAAATCAAGATATATGAGCAAAAGTAATACATATATGAAAAAACACAAGTTCAAACATAGTATCAAAATCTCTAAGTAAAGGTTGATGAATAAGTACATATAGATGACTTGTAGACATAAAACCAGGAGCTGAAAATGCTGTATCAAAGATAGATTGTGATGCATTACTTTTAGATGAAAAGTCAGTTTCAGACACTATTCCAAATATAATAGTTTGAAATAGTAGTTCTACTGTATGACACGAAGCTAGTGCTTGAAAGATAAACGAAGCAGACTTATTTTATTTACAAAGTAGAGGTATAAGCGAAGAAGAAGCTAAAGCAATGATTGTAAATTGATTTATTTCTTGAGTTGTAAAAGAACTTCCTTTAGAATATGCAAGTGAGATGAATGTTCTTATTGCAATGGAGTTTGAATGATGATTTTAATATTTTATAAAAAAATATGAAACTAGATAAAAAAACTGTAGTAGATTTAATTGAAAGAAAAGTAAAAAAAATTCTTGTATATTTTTATGATGCTTGATGTTCAGGTACTAAAGTTAATATTAAAGAGGATTTTGTATTAAGTGATGAATTAACTAAACTCGATCTAAGCTCTAGTCCATTTGAAGTTTATATAGAAAAAAAAGACTTTGATAAATTTAATTGAGCTATTATTACAAAAACTATTACAGCTGACCATACTTGAAAAGAGAAGGTCAGATATATATTTTCAAATGAAAAAGTAAAGGATAGATGTGGTTGTGGTTCTAGTTTTTCTTTTGAAAAGAAAAAACCACAAATTGATATGGAAAAATTAAAAAATTTAAAAAATAATTTCAAAAAATAATGATTATTGAAAAAGCTTGATTTTACGATTTATCTACTATAGAAGATATTAAAATTGAGATATCAAAAGATATAGAAGTTTCAATATATGATGACTCATATTTTTCTAGGGAGCTTTATTTGGCTTGAAACTCTAAACTTTCTTATTTTTCTCTTACAAATTCTAAAGCTGAAAAATCAGTAAATTTTTACCAAAATGAAGAGAATTCAGAGCTTATATCTAGAAACCTTATTATATCAAAAGATAATAAAATAAAATCAAGATATTACTCAAACATAAATAGTGATAAATCAAAATCAGATGTTTATATAGTTTCTATTATATGAGAAAACTGAGATATAGATCTTGATTGAGTTATAGAAATATCAAAATGAATTAAAAAAGTATCAGGTCATTTAGTAGAAGAAAATTTATTTCTTTGAGAAAAATGAAAGGTTAAATGAGTTCCTACTTTACTTGTAAGAAGTGATGATGTAGAAGCTAGTCATGCTTGTCGTATGGTAAGGATAAGTGATGACAAGTTATTTTA
>JAAZVM010000069.1 GCA_018623505.1 Patescibacteria group bacterium
ATTAGCAATTGTACTACAAGCATTAAACGTATGACAAAAATATTCAGATACTGATATATCATTATCTGAACTAGAAAGTAAGTATTTAAGCTGAACTTATAGTGAGATACTTATAGATTGAAACAAAGCAATAGCAACTTTATCTTGAGAAACAGTTATAAATAACTGAATTGAAAAAGTAAAAAGAGATATAGTAGTTTTACCAAAAAATGATTCCCTTAGTGATCTATGACTAAAAAATACTGATATAGCAACTAAAGTAAGTGTAAAAGATAAATCATGAGAAGAAATGTGGAATGAACTTTTCCCAACTATAATTATGATAATTCTTGTATTAGTAGTTGGTATGATTTTCCTTGGAAAAATGTGAGGGATGACAAATAATGCTATGACTTTTGGTAAATCTAGAGCTAAACTATATGATAATAAAAAAGATAAAATCTTATTCAAAGATGTAGCTTGAGCAGAAGAAGAAAAAGAAGAACTTATGGAAATAGTAGAATTTCTAAAAAATCCTAAAAAGTTTAAAGATATCTGAGCTAAAATACCAAAATGAACACTTCTAGTATGACCTCCATGAACAGGTAAAACTATGTTAGCAAGAGCTGTAGCAGGGGAAAGTAATGTACCTTTTTTAAGTATATCTGGTTCAGAATTTGTAGAAATGTTTGTATGAGTTTGAGCTTCTAGAGTAAGAGATTTATTTGAAAACGCTAAAAAAATAGCTCCAGCGATAATATTTATAGATGAAATTGATGCTATTGGTAAAAAAAGATGACCTTGAACTTGAGGATGACATGACGAAAGAGAACAAACCCTAAATCAAATACTTACTGAAATGGATTGATTTGATAACGACACTAAAGTAATCGTTATGTGAGCTACAAATAGATCAGATGTACTTGATAAAGCATTACTAAGACCAGGTAGATTTGATAGAAAAATTACAGTAAATCTTCCAAATTTATCAGATAGAGAACAAATACTTAAAATACACGCATCTAGTAAAAAAACAGAAAAAGAAATAAACTATAAATCATTAGCTAGCAAAACAGTATGATTTGCATGAGCTGACCTTTGAAACCTTATGAATGAAGCAGCTATTATATCAGCTAGAAACAATGAAAAAACAATAAGTGAAAACAGAATAACAGAAGCCTTTGAAAGAATAGTTATGTGATTAAGGAAAAAATCACAAGTAATGAATGATCACGAAAAAGAACTTACAGCTTATCATGAAGTATGACATGCAATAGTAGGTAAGTTATTACCAAATACTGACCCAGTTCATAAGGTATCTATAGTCTCTAGATGATGAGCTCTATGAGTAACTTGGTTTTTACCAGAAAGAGATGCACTTTTAGTGTCTAAAGAAAAATACCTTGATGAATTAGCTACACTATATTGATGAAGAGCTGCTGAAGAAATATTTTACTGAAAAGATAAAATAACAACTTGAGCAAGTAACGATATAGAAAAAGCTACTGAAATAGCTAGAAAAATGGTTATAAGATATGGTATGTATGAGGAAATAGGAGCTGAAAACTTTGAATGAGAAAGAGATTGATATAGTTGAAAATCTGAAAAACCATATGTGTCTGATGAAACTATAAAACTTATAGATCAAAAAGTAAAAGAAATACTTAAACAAGCATACGATACTGCTATAAAACTTATAAAAGAAAACAAAGAGCTACACGAAAAAATTACAAGAGATTTACTTGAAAAAGAAGAAATCACAGAAGAAGAATTTAATGCATATTTTGCATAAAAATAAAGATAGTTAAAAACTATCTTTATTTTTTTTAAAAGTTAATATAATAAATTAAGATATCATAAATAAAAGTTAATAATGAAAACTACATACACGTCTCAAGCTGTAATATACTATGATTGATGATTTATTTTCGAAGAAAATAAAAGGTTTAATTGAAAACTAACTTTATTATGATGAAAACTTGAAGATTGAGAAGATTTTAAAAGTTGATTACTAAGAGAATTAAGAGAAGAGTCTTGAATAAATTTTAGTAAAGATGATTTAATAGAAATAAACAATAATGATAAACTTGTATCGGAAGATTGAGAAAACGAATATATAGCAAGAATATATTTAATTATATTGAAATCAAAGGATCAAGTAAAAACAATTTTAAGTCAAAAACAAAATAAAAATGTATTTATAGAATCCTCTAAGCAAGATTTAAGTGCTTTAAATTATGCTTTTTCTAGAGTTTATGAACAAGTAGAAACAGCAATAGAATATTTAGAAAATAATTAAAAATTAAAAATGAGAAATATTTTTATATGAGATATCCACTGATGTTATGACGAACTATTATTATTACTAGAAAAAATAAATTATAAAAAAGATAAGGATAATTTATATTTTGTATGAGATATGATAAACAAATGAAATTATTCTTATGAAGTTTTAGATTTTGCATACAGAAATAATGTAATTTGTATAAAATGAAATCACGAGTTATGATTTTTAGACTTTAATAAATGACAAAAAGAAGAGTATAGAAATAATATATATGAAGAACTTCAAACTAAACTTAATAAAAACACAGAATTATTTAACTTTTTAAATAATCTTCCTTTATATATAGAAAAGGATGATTTCATACTATTGCATTGATGATTAATAAATAATAAATCAATAGAAAATCATACTCCTGATGAAATTACAAATACAAGATATATAGAGAATATACCTTGGTATAAATTATACAAAGGTGATAAAAAGATTATATATGGTCATTGGGCAGTAGATTGAATTCAAAAAAGAAAAAAAACGATATGATTAGACTCAGCATGTGTATATTGATGATATTTATCTGCATATATACTTGAGACTGATGAAATAATTCAACAAAGAGCTCTTAATATATACTTTAACCCTTACAATTAAACATGCACGAAATAATAGATTATATAGTATCAATAGTTTGAGAACTAGGTTACATTGGTATTTTTATAATGATGGTTTTAGAATCAAGTTTTTTCCCATTTCCATCAGAAGTAGCCATGATACCTGCTTGATTTTTAGCAAGCAAATGAGAAATGAGTTTTTGATTTGCACTATTAGTTGGTACTTTTTGAGCATTAGTTTGAGCAAGTATAAACTATATATTAGGTTATTACTTATGATGAACAGTTATAAAAAAAATAATAGATAAATATGGTAGATACTTTTTCATAAAATCACATCATTACGAAAAATCAGAAAACTATTTTAAAAAACACTGAGTTATAACTACATTTTTAGCTAGATTTATAACAGTTGTAAGACAACTAATAAGTCTTCCAGCATGAGTTTTTAAAATGAACTTCACTAAATTCTTCTTATACACATGACTTTGAGCTTGAGCATGGAACCTTATACTTATGATAATATGATACATAGCATGAGAAAATGAAGAATTAATAGCGAAATATAGCAAAGAAATATTGATATGAGCTTTTATTTTTGTTATTATAATATCAATAATATA
>JAAZVM010000070.1 GCA_018623505.1 Patescibacteria group bacterium
GATAATTTTTAAAAAAAACTTGCAATTAACTTTTTTATTTATATGATATGCACGTTTTTAAACATAAAATAATTTTTAATATAGATTTATGACAAATTCATCATTAATTAAATCTGTTCAATCATCTTTTTTACAAGAAGGAAGAGAACAAATAAGAACAGGTATGGAAGTAGAAGTTTACCAAATAATTAAAGAAAATGGTAAAGAAAGAACTCAAAGATTTAAAGGTTTAGTTATTAAAACTGCTGGTAAATCTGAGTTAGAAAGAACTATTACTGTAAGAAGAAAAATAGGAGCATTTGGTGTAGAAAAAGTATTTACTATCCATTCTCCAACTATTGAAAAAATAGAAATCTTAAGACAATTTAAAGTTAGAAGAAAATCTATTAAATTTATCAGAGATCTTACTGGTAAAGCTGCTAGACTTAAAGAAGTTAGATAATTATAAAAAGCCCCAATTTTGGAGCTTTTTTTCTTTTAAAATAAGTTTTTTTTTATATAATAAGTTAAATTTAGTATTTAGTAAAAATTGCAAATGAGTTTTAAAGATTTAAGTCTTATAGAGATAATTGAAAAAATAAAACGTAAAGAAACAACAAGAGAAGAAGTTTTTGACTACTTTTTAAAAAGAATCGAAAAATACGATGATAAAGTTAATTGCTTTAACTTTGTTAATAAAGAATGATTAAATACATCAGATTGATTATTATCATGAGTTCCAGTATGAGTTAAGGATATTTTTTGTGAAACTTGAGTTCCGACAACTTGTTCATCAAATATGTTAAAAGACTTCAAGCCACCTTATAATTCTACAGTTATAGAAAACTTATCTAAAGAATGAATGAGTTCAATTTGAAAAGTAACTATGGATGAATTTGCTATGGGATCTACAAATGAAACTTCGGCATTAAAAAAAGCTATAAATCCTTGGGGTACAAATAGAATCCCATGAGGTTCTAGTTGAGGTTCGGCTGCTGCAGTTGCGGCATGAATAGTTCCTGCTGCTCTTTGAACAGATACTGGTTGAAGTATAAGACAACCGGCAAGTATGTGTAATGTTGTCTGATTTAAACCTAGTTACGGTAAAAATAGTAGATATGGTGTTATGGCTATGTCATCAAGTTTAGACTGCCCTTGAACTCTTACTAAAACTGTAAAAGACTCTGCTTTGTTGTATGATATAATGAATTGATATGATGAAAAAGAATCAACTAGCTTACCATGAAAAGATAAAATAGACGATAAAATATGGGAAACAAAAGATTTAAAATGAGTTAAAATCTGAGTTCCAAAAGAGTATTTTGAAGAAGGTTTAGATATTTGAGTTAAACAAAGGATAGATGAAGCTATAGAAAAGTTAAAGGAATTATGAGCTGAAATAAAAGAAATAAGTCTACCAATGACAAAATATGCTATTTCTACTTACTATATAATAATGCCAGCAGAAGTTTCTACAAACTTATCTAGATATGATGGTATAAGGTTTGGTCATAACTCTGAAAAACCATACGGATCTATGGATGAATTATTTATAAACAATAGAACTGAAGGATTTTGAGCTGAAGTTCAAAGAAGAATAGTTTTATGAAGTTACGTACTTTCTGCAGGTTTCTATGATGCTTATTATAAAAAAGCAACACAAATCAGAACTCTTATAATTGAAGACTTTAATAAAGCTTTTGAAGAAGTTGATGTAATTGTAAGCCCTGTTTCGCCTAATGTAGCTTGGAAGTCTTGAGAAAAAATAGATGATCCAGTGAAAATGTACTTAAGTGATGCTTATACAATACCAGCTTCTCTAGCATGATTACCAGGTATATCTGTACCAGCATGATTTGCAGAGAGTGAAGATGAGGAAAAAGAAAACTTACCAGTTTGAGTTCAGTTTTTAACTCCAAGAATGCAAGAACAAAAACTTTTTGAAGTATCTTATGTATATGAGCAAGCAACTAAATTTGCAGAAAAACAAGCTCCTTGATTTGATGACTAATCAATATTTGCATAAATAACTAATTATATGATAAAATATAGTTAGTTATTTTTTTATATAAAATTATGTCAGAACCATTAATACCGACATCAGATATTCCATCAATAGAAAATCGAGAATTAGCAATAAAAACACAAGAAGATAATGAAAGATATCAAGAAGAATGTAAAGCAGCTACTCCTGAAAAAACTCAACAAATGAAGGAGGAAATATGAGATATTTTTTGAAAAGATTTTGACCCAGAAGAATGTTTATATGATAACTCTCAAGAGTTAATGGATTGAGAAAATCCAGATGATGTTTTATCCTTATTAGATAATTCAGAACCTAACGAAAATCAGGATAATACAAGCTGAGATGAAGAGTTTTATTGAAGACTAGATAATTATTATGATGAACTTTATGAAAATATAGTAGCTGATCATAAAGATAAGGCTTATTTTCCTATGATTGAAAGACTTAATTCATGAGAAAATGAAAACAACTTAATAACTACTAAAAGTTTAAAGGAATTATGTTTATGATTGGAAAAAGCAAATTTTGATATTTTTAAATTTGATTTAAATTCTGTTGAAGATTCAGCCGATAAACAAATTATTTCACTTTATTTATCATCTTTTCTTGAAAGGTGAAAAGAAACAAACTTAGATACACTTATCAATGATATAAAAGATATTCCAGAATTATGAGATTTTGAATTTGACAACAATACTTGATTTAAAAGATTATTTTTAAATAGTGTAGCAAAAAATTATGTAAATATACCTAATTCTGAATGAAAAATTGATAAGCAAGAAGATTTGAAACTTGCAATATCATACACTGCTTTTGATATTCAAAAAAATGTAAAAAACATCAGAACAGATACTCAGACATATAAGAAAGCAATAGAAAATATAGAATCTGGAGATTTATCAAAAATGCTTATATGAATAGAAAGTTTATTTGTTTTAGCTTATAGTAGAGAATGAAAACTTGCTAAATGACAAGCTGATCTTTATTTTAAAAATAGAAAAAGAAGTATAATTAAAGAAGCAGAAGCGTTGGAGTATAAGATACAAGAAGCGGAAAAAAATTCTGCAGAAAATAAAGAAAAGCTAAAAGAATTATACAAGATGAGGGATTTGATACTGGAAGAAGCTTGAGAGTTAGTAAGTTGAGAAATCTTTAAATCGACAACATTAGATACTAATGATAACTGAGAAAATGAATGACAAAAAGAAAACTCTTAAGAGTTTTCTTTTTTATTCCATAAGATTATAAATAAAAGAATTATAAAATATATAACTTGAAAATATCATGAGTATATTCAAAAATCGTATTTAAGTATAGAAAAATCAAGTTCTCAAAAAAAGTTTACTATAGCTATATCCCATGTCAAAAATAGATAAGCAAAGTATCAAATTATTATTCAAATATAATAATTCAACATATATCATAATATAGACAAAAATCCTAAAAGCATTGATATAGGTA
>JAAZVM010000071.1 GCA_018623505.1 Patescibacteria group bacterium
AGGATTAATAGATTTATTTAAATGATCATTTTGATGGGCTATAGTTTGAGTTACTGTTATTTTAAGGATACTACTACTGTACCCTCAACATAAAATGATGGTTTCTCAAAGAAGACTTCAAGCTATTCAACCAAAAATCAAAAAAATTCAAGAAGAGTATAAATGAAACCAACAAATGCTTGGTATGAAAATGATGGAGTTATATAAAACTGAAAAAGTTAATCCATTTGGTTCTTGCTGATTTCTACTTATACAAATGCCAATACTTATAGTTATTTATCATATAATATTGGGTATACAAGATCCAGGAAATATATATTATCTTTATAATTTCTTACAAGGATTTAGTATAACAAGTATAGATTTTTCATTCTACTGATTAGATTTATTAAAAACTTGAGGTGTTCAATGACTGATTCTTGCATTAACTGTTGCTTTAATTCAATTCTTACAAGTTAAGTTATCTCTTTCAACAAAATGAAAACAAGATAAAAAAGATTGAGTAGTATTAGAAAAAAAATCATGAGATGATAAGTATAGTCAATTTATGCCTGACCCAGAAATGCTAAATAAATTTATGCTTTATGGTATGCCTGCAATGGTTTGAGTTTTTACATTTACTCTTTTTGCATGAGTATGAATTTATTGGGGAATTTCAACACTATTTATGTTGTTTCAACAATTAATTGTGAATAAAATAATTAAAAAGTAAATACAATTTATCGTTAAGATTTTGTTAAATTGTTAAAAACTATTATTATCAGGCTATAATTTACTAATTAATTGATTGACTATGTATAAAAAATTGTTGGCTACTTTAGCTTTGGTAACTTTTTCTCCTGTTTCTTTTGCAGCTGAAACAGAAATTGAATGTAGTAGTGATTCAGTTTTCTCTGAATACTCATGTAATCAATGTTTTGACTGAGGTACAAAATCAGAATGAGCTTTTATAGGTTTATTATCAGATGAATGGATAAATGAATCTGAAAACAGTAAAATTCTTTATACTGAACAACAAGAAAATCCAGAATTAATCAATTTAGATACTGATAATGTAGAATGGACTCAAGATCCATCAGGAGAAGATTTTTGGGAATATACAGATGAATTTCAAGCTTTAATGGATGAAGAAAATGGTGGTTATGTTTTAAATGCAATGTCTAGTGTAAATTGGATTAAATCTAAATTAGGTTATGCATATAAACTAGAAAGAAATGAAGCTTCTGAAAATCAAAATATAGGTTTATTAGTTTATCCTATATTATCTCATACTATAATGGATGATGGTGAAATTTCTATGAATGAATCATGAGCTCATAAAGAATGTGTTCTTTATAAATCAGCTGATTGAAATACTAAAGAAATAGAAACTCCAAAAGAATTACCAGAAACTGGTCCAGCAGAATTTTTCTTACTTTTTATACTAGCTATGATTTTAGCATTTGGTGTATTAAGATTTAAAAATAGTTAATCATAAAAGGTTAGTCATAAAGGCTAATCTTTTTTATTGCTAAAAAAAACTTATTGTCAATCTTACTTTTTTGCTATTATTATTTTTAATATGTTATTATATAAAGGATTTAATTAAATAATAACTTTATTATGATTACTTTTATAAATAACTTAAAAGTTCTTGCGAAATTTTTAGCAGTAAGCTATTTTGATGGTGAAGTGACTTCTTCTAATAATGGTGAGCTTAATAATTGGAATTCATATTTTGAAAAAGCTACTCCAGATGAAAAAAAAGAAATGATAGATTCTTTAAAAAATACACTGAATAGTTTAAATAAAAACAAAAATCTAAATATATCAAAAGATATAGATAATTTAGATGATTCTGAAATTATTACTTTTAATAATATTATAGATTTTGCTAGTTTGGATAGCACTAAAGATAGCTACTTAATTGAAGAATTATTTAATGCTTTAGATTCTATGTTACTTGAAAAAACTGAAATTCAAGAAGACGCCTCTTTAGAATCTAAATGATTAAAAGAACAAGTTGATAGAAATTGAGCTATTTTTGATAGATTAATTAAGTTAGATACTGTTGTTTTGACATATATTTCAGAGTTAGAATCATTTGATAAAAATCAATCTAATGAGGTTATGGCTTTTCAACAAACATTTCATGATATGTGATTTGATATATCTTTTAAAACTAAATCAGGAGCAATTAAAAGATGAGAACATGCTATAGATGGTATAGCAGGTTCAACTTTTACTAGAGTTGTTTTAGAATTACAAAACTTACTTTGAATTGAACAAACAGGTGATTTAAATGAATCTACATTATTGGCCTTTAAAGATTACGTAAACAAAGAGTTACATAATAGAGAAATAACAAATAATAAAATAACTAAAAATATACCTTTAGTATCAGATAAGCCAACTTGAAAATCAATAGAAACTTGAGAAAAAGCCCAAGATATTGAAACATTTTTATGGTTTTGAGAAGAAGATTGATCAAAACTAAGAGAAAATATAAATGCTGAATCTTTTGATGATATGTTAATGTGATTAAATTTTTCTGCTTTAGAAAAATTTTATAATGAAGTTAAAGATTTACCTTTAGATGTAACTAGAAAATTAAGAAACCATAAATGACAATTTAGAAAAACTCAATTATCTGACTTTCAAGAAGCATTTAAAAGAGAGTGATATAATCCTGAATGACATTTTGGAACTATTGAAAATAAATCTCTATTATCACTTTTAACTGCTGCTTACGAAACTCAAAAAAAGGTACAATCAGCTACTTCTATTGATGATGAAATGAAAGCATTACTTTTTGATTATAACAAAGATTGAGTAGTAGATGATAACATAAGATACACTAGAGAAATAGAGTTTATGAAACTTGTAGACTCTGATTTAAAAATGTCTAACTTATTATCAAATCTATGATATGATAGTACTGAACAATTTTTAGCTGAGTTTAAATCTGGTTTTCATGGTACTAGAGAATACTTCCAAGAAGCATTATATAGAATACTTTCTCAGAAATATCCATTAGATCCAATTGATTTAATAAATAATCCAAATGCTCTAAGTGAGTTTAATGCAGAAAAAGCTAAACTTGGTGAAAATATAAAAAATATAGTAGAAACTCACCCAGCTACCAATGATCTTAGTCCAGAATGAAAAAAAGATGTTACAAAGTGGATTTTATGACTTTCAGTATGATATGCTAAATGAGTATGAGTATCAAGAGATATAAGTGAATTTACTAATAATATACTAGATAATATAAGTTTTTGATTAATAAATTGAACTCCTTGATTTTCACTTTCAAAAAACTTTAAACTACATGAAAGATTTTGAACTACAGTTTGATGAGCTTTAACTCCATGAGGTTTTGTAGCTTTTGTTTGAGCTTCTTTTAAGTTTTTTAATTCGGATATAGAACCTAAAGAGCTTTTACCAAAAGATTTTGAAGCAAATCCAAATATAAGTAT
>JAAZVM010000007.1 GCA_018623505.1 Patescibacteria group bacterium
AGATGAAAAATGAATAGAAAACATTATATCAGAAATTACTTTTAAATTATATGATAAAAAATCTAAAGAAATAAAATGAAACTATAAAAATAATAGTTTATATGACTGAATGCTTGATTTTGAAGAAATACCATATATAGAAGTTATTGATATAAAATAAAAAGTAGCAATTAATTGCTACTTTTTATTATTCTTCATATATCTCTATTTCCACTGTTTCTCTTAAAACATTTTTATTACTAAACTCTAGAGTAAGCTCTACTTTATAAGTTCATTCTTTTTTGTAAAAATGACTTGGGTTTGCATCAGTAGAAGTCTCTCAATCTCAGAACTTCCAGAAGTAAGAAGATATTTGCCCTTCGGATCATTTAGACGAGAAGTCTATAGCTTGATATGTAGGTGCATTTTTCATACTTACTTTTATATTTGCTGATTGATTTTTTGGTTTAAGTATAATAGTTTTTGAGTCAGAATATGTTTTACCATTTTCTCACACAATCGTTAGAGTTATTTCATAGTTTCATTCTTGAGTATATTTATGGCTAGGTACTATAGAATCTCAAACTTCTTTTGTTCCATCACCATAATCCCATATAAACTGAGCTATATTTCAATTATTTATTTTTGATTTAGATCAATCGAATCATAATTCAGTTGGTATATAGTAATTATTTCAAACTATTTTAAAGTCTACAATTGCTTCTTTTTTAATAGCTTCTATAAAAATCTTTTCTTTTAAAGATATTGTATCTGTTGGTATTTTTCTATTTTGAAATATATACTCTACAGTAATAGTATTATTTCATTCTTTTATAATGTCATACTCCAATACTTTTTCAGATAAGTCTTGGTCTCAGTCAGAATTGTAATCCCAATTTACATCTTTTAATGTGTAAAGTGTATTTTCTGGTTTTACAAATCTAGCATCTATTTTTACTTTTCAAGGAACTCATATGTTGTTTAAAAAGTATTCATTTAGATTTCAGTTATATTCAACATCTTCAAAATAAGTATCTTCATAGTAAAATCTTAGAGAGTTTGATATATTTACCTTTTGAGGAATATCTATTGTTTTTTCAATAGTTTTTGTATCTCAGTTTGAGTTTGTAAGTATTACTTTTACTTTATTTTCTCAGTATTTTGTAAATACATGTTTTATTTCACTCGATTTCTCTTGATTAATTATATCTCAATCTTTTGTATATTCTTTATCTCAAATAAACCATTCAAACTTTTCTACAAATCAGTTACCATTTGTATTTTCTATATCTATCACTTTAAATGAGTATTCTAAGTCATTTAGAACAGATCTGGTTTCAGAGATAGTTCCGTCAAGTTCAGTTTCATCTTCTCAGTTTATGATAAATACTTTATCTAAGATTTCAGACTCTTTATCGTTTCTTCTTATATACATACCAAAGATTGTTTCTTCAAAAATAGGTCTGTCTGTATAGTATTTTTCTGAAACAATAATTGGTTCTTCTAGGTTTTCTAGATTATACCATTCTATTTTTCATAATTGTTTTAAATCAGAAGCATCAAAACTTACCGTTTTTCCTCAATTTGAAAGTAATTTTTCTTCTATTTTAACAACATATGATATGTTTATAGAAGGTATATCTTCAATTACTTTTTCTAGAGCTTCTCATTGTATATCTGATTCATGGATTGTAAGTTTAACTTCATTGTTACCTTTTGTATCAAACTTTTTTATTATAAAGCTTTCAGGTGTTTCAATTATATCTCAGTCAGAAAATTCCCATACAAATTTGTTTATTTTATATCATTTTGATATTTCTTTATTTGCTAATACTCATAAATCAAACTTTATTTCAACCGGTCAGATTAAATTTGTAGTATCTTCTATAATTGCTCAAGATTTATCAAAACTATCACTTAATAGTTTTGAGTTATCAAAGACTTGAACTTCTCAATAGGCTAACTCTTGCCAGTTTGGAAGTGATTTTACTTTTGAATCTATTACCATCCAATAAGATCAAGTTACAAAAGTAATTATCAATATAAGAGTAGAAATAATTCAAAGTTTTATCTTTTTTTGTTTAAACTCTTTTTTTGTGAATATAAATTTGAATAAAAGTATTATAAGTACAATAGTTTCTAATAATAGTAATATAGAAAAAATTATATTGATAATGTTTGATATAAAATTATTTATATCATTTAAGTTTATTCATAATCATGCAAAAAATTTAACATCTTCTACTGTTTTTGCATTCATTGCTATAAAACCTATAAAACCTCATCAAATTATAAGTCATACAAATGCGATCGCTCAAAGAAAACTAGATAATTGAGAAAAAGATACTTTTGCTTTTTGTTTTTTTGCAATTTTCTTTTCTTGTTTTTTGATTTTTAAGAATAATTTTTCTCCAAAACCAGAAGGAACTGTTTTTGATATTACTTTATAATTATTTGTTCTAATGTTTGTTTCTCATACTCATTCTTGCTCTTTGTCTGTTTCATCCATTTTAAGCTTTGTTAAGCTTTTAGCTTTTAATAAGATATTTGAGTAAATAGGGTATTTAATGAATTTAGTTTCCATTATTACCTTATTTTTTCTAAACTCAACTTTTATGAAATCACTTGTTGGTTCAAAAGTAACAAAGTCATACTCTTTGTCTGCTAGTATGTAGAGAACTAATTCTAGTTTATCAAGATTTACATCATAAATTATTTTATTTTCTTTTTCTTCTACTTTTTCCTTTTTTTCATCGTCTGCATTTTTTTCCTCTATATTTTCTACTAACTTTGTATCATTTAATATATCATCGTCAGTTATATCTAACTTTTTTTCTTCAACTAACTCCTCTTTTAATTCTTGAGTTTCCAAATTAGTTTTTTCTTTTTCAACTTTAACTTCTCCTAATTCAGAAAGTATATCATCTTTTTTTTCTGATTCTATATTTTCTGTTTTTTGTTTATCATCAACAATAGTAGTTGACTCTTGCTTTTGCTCTTCTTTTTTGGCTTCAATTTCCTCGTTTTTATCTAAATCTAGGTTTAATTTTGATGGATCAAACATATTTTATTTTATTAAATATTATTTTTATTATTTTAACATTTTTTTTATATTTTTTCTAATTTTTAACATTGACAATTAAAAAACTTATCCGAAAGGATAAGCTTTTTAATAAATTCCATTAGCTAATGCTGAATTTAACGAGTGAAGATATACAGCAGATGCTGTTATAAACATAAGCATATATGTAGAAGAATGAAAAGTTGTATTTCTTTTATCCCATTTTTTTATTGCTTTAAATACTTTTTTTATTTTTGTTTTCATAATATATAAATTATTTTTAACTTTGTAATATAATAATATCACAATAAAAAATAAAAAACAAAAAAATAAGAGTTTTTTTATACTCTTATTTTTTTAACTTCTTTTTTTTCGTTTGGATTAACGAAAAGAGGATTTTGTTTATTTTCTTTTCACATTTTCAATAATTCTTCTATATCTGATTCATTTATAGTTAAATCATCTTCTTTTATGCTTACTTGTTCAACTTCTTGATTTTGTCTTATAGAAAATATAGCTTTTACAACTTTATATTCTATTTCATTTATTAAATCACCAAATTTATTAAATGCCTTTTCTTTATAAACAATCAGTGGATTTTTTTGTGCATATCATTCAAAAGCAACTTCTTCTCTAAGTCTACTCATAGAATCTATATGTCTCATCCATAATTCATCTATTGAAGCAAGTACTATTCTTCTTTCTAAGCTTAAGTATTCTTCTTCTGAAATTGCATCTGCTTTTAGTCTTTCTAATTCCTCAATAGCAATGTCAGATATATAGTTTTTAAGTTCTTCTTCATTTCTGATAGAGCTTACATCTTCCATTTCTATTTTATCATCTATAGCTTTAATTCATAAGAATGAATTAACTTTTTTTATAAGTTCACTATTTTTAGTTTCTTCAAAACTATTTTTTATTGTTTCAGATTGTACTAGAGAAGATATTTGATTTATAATCATATTTTTAATATCTTCGTGAATATTTTCACTATCTAGTATTTTATTTCTTCTACTATATATTATATTTCTATGTTTGTTTATAACATCATCATATTCTAGTATGTGTTTTCTTATATCAAAGTTATGTCATTCTACTTGTTTTTGTACTCAAGTTACTTTTTTTGTAAGCATTCAGCTTTGAGAAAGTGATTCGTCATCAGGAATTGAAGCAAAAACTGGAGAATTAAATATTCAAAATAATTTATCTCAACCAAAAATTCTCATTATATCATCGTTTGGAGATATTAAGAATTGAGTTATTCAAGGGTCTCATTGTCTTCAAGCTCTTCATCTTAATTGGTTATCTATTCTTCTAGTTTCATGTTTTTCTGTACCTAAAATTATAAGTCATCATAACTCCTTCACTCATTCTCATAACTTTATATCTGTACCTCTACCTGCCATATTTGTAGCAATTGTAATAGCTCATTTTTGTCATGCATTTGCTACTATTTCTGCTTCAAATTCATGATTTTTAGCATTTAGTACATTGTGTTTTATATTTTCTTTTTTTAGTTTTTCACTTAAATACTCTGATTTTTCTACTGAAACAGTACCAACTAAAATAGGTTGACCAGTTTCGTGTAATTCTTTTATAAGTTTTACAACATATTCAAATTTTCCTTTTTCATTTTTGAATAATAAATCAGGTCTGTCTTCACGAGCAATAGGTTTATTAGTTGGTATAACTAATGTATCTAATCAGTATACTTTGTAAAATTCTTCTGCTTCAGTAAGGGCTGTACCTGTCATTCAAGCTAGCTTCCAATACATTCTAAAATAATTTTGAAAAGTTATGCTTGCTAAAGTTTTCGATTCTTGTTTTACTTCTACTCATTCTTTAGCTTCTATAGCTTGATGAAGTCATTCACTATATCTTCTACCAGCTAAAACCCTACCTGTATGTTCATCGATTATTTGTACTTCTCAATTTATAACTAAGTAATCTTTATCTTTATTGTAAACAGCCATAGCTTTTAGAGCATTTTCTATATGGTGTATATCGTTATAGTGAGCTGAAACATATATATTGTCTACTCTTAAAAGTTCTTCTACTTTTTTAATACCATCTTCAGTCAAAGTTGCTGATTTTTGTTTTTCATCAATTTTATAATGAGTTCATTTTTGAAGTTGTTTTATAAGAGCAGAAAACTTCATATATTTACTTGTAGGCTCATTGTCCGGCATAGATATTATAAGTGGAGTTCTTGCTTCATCTATAAGTATAGAATCAACCTCATCTATAATAGCAAAAAATAATCTACTTTGAGTTTTATCATCTTTTGAAATAACCATATTATCTCTAAGGTAATCAAAACCTAATTCATTATTTGTAGCATAAACTATATCACATTTGTAAGCTTCTTTCTTTTTTGTTTTGTTTTGACCATTATGTACTACTCAAGTAGTTAATCATAAAGTTTCGTATAAAACTCACATTTCAGCAGAGTCTCTATTTGCTAGATAATCATTTACAGTAACTATATGAACTGTATTTCAAGTAAGAGCATTTAAATATGCTGGAAGAGTTGCTACTAGAGTTTTTCATTCTCACGTTTTCATTTCCGAAATATTTCATTCGTGAATAGCTAAACCTCAAATAAGCTGAACATCATATGGAATCATATTCCAAGTTATTGTTCTGCCGTCATTTAATTCAAAACTTTTATTTGAAATAAGTTTAGCAGCTGTTTTTACTAATGCGAAAGCTTCAAATTTTATCTCATTTAATAATTCTTTTATTTTTATAGAGTCTTCCCCATTTCTAAAATCTAGTCATTCAAATTTAGATTTAAATTCATTTGTTTTGTTTTTTACATCTTCTAAAGAGTATGATTCTTGATTTTTTTCGAACTCTTTAATTTTTTCTATCTGTTTACTTATCTCTTTTACCTTTTTTTCACTCGGGTCTCAAAATATTTTTCTTATAAGATCTTCTATCATTTTTTTGTATTATTTATTTAAAAAAAGTGCAAAAATTATATATAAAAACAGATATAAATCAAAAAACTTTAGAAAAATATATATAAATTTTCATTTTTATAAAAAATATATATACTTATTATATACTTAATACTTTAAAAACTATTATGATTTCTTTTATAAAATGAACAATTCTTGATTTAAGTTTTACTAACGCACTTGTTTTAACTTCTTCAGGATTGGGATATGATATACTTATAAATGAGCTTACATATTCTAAACTTACATTGGACGAAGAAACTTCATTATATCTTTATCATCATAAGACTGAAAATAGTGAAAACCTTTTTTGATTTTTAGATTTATCAGAAAAAAAATTATTTTCAGAGCTTATAAAAATTTCGTGAGTCTGATGAAAAGTTGCTATGCAAATATTATCTCTATGAAAAGAAAGATTAGTTTTGGCTATATCAAACGAAGATAATAAAACAATAGAATCTATAAAGGGAATTGGTAAAAAAATGGCTGAAAAAATCATACTTGAGTTAAAAGATAAGGATTTTGGTATAAGTTTTTCATCAAGTGAAAACTATGTAAAAGCAAATACCATAGACCCAAATTTGCATACTTCTATCAAATCAACTCTTACAAATATGGGTTATAATCCAAAAGATATAGATAAAGAACTGTCTTCATTACCAGAGGGAATTGATACAGCTTGAGACATTATTCCATATATTATTAAATCATTAAGTTAAAGTTATGATTGAAAACATATCTCTTGAAATTATTTTGATTTTTATAGTTACATTTCTTTTATTTGTAATATTTATCTTGTTATCAAAAAAAGAAAAAGGTAGTGATGAAAAAACTTTGAAACTTTTACAAGACCAGATAATAGCTTTAAATAAAAATATAGATTTCAAGCTTTCGGAAAATAACAAAAACAATGTAAAACAATCCCAAATAAATAGTGATATAAGTAGGGAAAGTTCTAAAAAAATAGAAGAAATAACTCGTAAACTTACGTCTTTAGAAGAGACAAATAAGCAGATAAAAGATATATGAAAAGGTCTTGAAGGTCTTGAAAGGGTTTTAAAAAGTCCAAAACAAAGAGGTATACTTTGAGAGTATTTTCTTGAAAATGTACTTAAAAATATACTTCCACCAGAAAATTATAAGCTTCAGTACAGTTTTTCTGATACTACAATAGTTGATTGAGTTATATTTGTAAAAGATAAAATTATCCCTATTGATTCTAAGTTTTCTTTAGAAAATTATAACAAATTTATAAGTGAGGAAAATCCTGCTCTTAAAGATGTTTATGCAAAAGACTTTAGAAATGATCTTAAAAAAAGGATAGATGAAACTAGTAAATACATAAAGCCAGAAGAGGGCACTATGGAGTTTGCTTTTATGTTTATTGCTAGTGAGTGAATTTATTATGACTTACTTATAAATAAAGTATGAAATCCATCTATAGACCTTATAGAATATGCTTTTAAAGAGAAAAGAGTGATAATTGTAAGTCCTACTAGTTTTTATGCATATCTTCAAACAGTTATGCAATGATTAAGAGCATTACAGATAGAAGAAAAGGCTTTAGAGATAAAAAAACATGTAGAAAAATTGGGTAAGCACTTACAAAATTATGAAGAAAGTTTAGTGAAATTGGGTAATAGTTTATGAGCAACAGTTAATCATTATAATGTTTGATATAAGAAGTTTAATTTAGTGGAAAAAGATATACTAAAAATAGAAGATAAAAATAAAGAAACAGATATAAACATAATACAAATAGATAAACCAGATATTAATTAAAAGCTTTAATAAAGCTTTTAATTTTATTAACTCAATAAAATATTATGTTAAGTAATTGTTCATTGTTGACAAATAGAATATATATCTTTTTGTTTGATGTTAAAATCTTAAAAGTGTTTATTTTTAGACTAAAAAAAAATCTTTTTAACAATATAAAAAAAATTATTAACAAGCTTGTTCTAAAATTGTTAGCAAAAATTATAAAAATCATTAAATTTGCATTCATAAAGATTTTATTTTTTATGGAAAAATGTTATGGACTTAAAAGTTATTAAAACAAGAGAGGGGGATTTAGTAAATTTTGACAGAACGAGAATAGAAAGAGTTATAGAAAAAGCTGCAGAGTCCGTATGAGAAAATGATCTTAGTTTTGTAGATTATGTAACTGATAATGTAATAGATAATCTAAATGATTATTTAGAAAATTCAGATAAAACAGAGTTTGTAACTATAGAAATGATTCAAGATCAAATAGAGAGAGAGTTGATGGAATCTGGTCATTTTGAAGTAATGAAACATTTCATTATATATAGAAATGAAAGATCAAGATTAAGAGAAAAACAAAAAGAAAAAGTAGAAAAAAAATTAGAAAACAAAACATTCAAAATAACAAAAACTACTTGAGAAAAGGAAAATTTTGAAATCGAAAAAGTAAGAAAAACATATAAGATTGTTTCTTATTGATTAGCTAGAAAATGTAGATTTGAAGAAATAAGTGATAGTCTGAGAAAGTATATAGTAGAATGAATGAAGACTTCAGACATAACTAAAATGCTTATAAAATCAGCTATTGATCTTATAAGTGTAGAAAATACTTCTTGGCAATTTATTGCTTGAAGGCTTGCTTTGATAGACTTATATAAAGAAGCTTCAAATAATAGAAGTATGGATATCAAAAAAATATATGAAGCAAAACATTATGCTAGTTTATTTGATGAATATGTTTCTAAGGGGCTTTATTCTAAAAACTTTTATGATTATTATACAAAAGAAGATATTCTTGAAGCAGGTAAATATCTAAAAAAAGAGTATGATTTTGAGTATAATTATACAACTATATTGATGTATAAAAAAAGGTATCTTTTAAATCCAAATAAAGTAGTTAAAGAATTACCTCAAGAAATGTATATGAGTGTAGCATTGTTTTTAGCTATGCCAGAACCAAAAGAAACTAGACTTAAAGTAGCTAAAAAAATATATGAATACTGTGCAACTGGTAAGATATCACTTCCAACTCCTACTTTATTAAATGCTAGAACAAATTTTCATCAATTATCTAGTTGTTTCAAATTTAATATAGATGATGATTTAAGAGCTATTTATCATAGTATTGAAAATATGGCTCAAGTTTCAAAATATGGTGGTTGAATAGGAGTTTATTTATGAAATATAAGATCAAAAGGTTGATACATAAGATGAGTAAAATGAGCTGCTGGTTGAGTTAATCCTTGGATTAAAGTAATTAACGATACTGCTGTTGCTGTAAATCAACTATGAGCAAGAGCATGAGCTATAAGTGTAACATTAGATGTTTTCCATAGAGATATATATAGTTTTCTTGATTTACAAACTGAAACTTGAGATATAAGAAGTAAAAGTTTTGATATTTTTCCTGCAGTTACTTTTCCAGATTTATTTATGGAAAGAGTTGCAAATGATGAAGATTGGACACTTTTTGATCCAAAAGAAATAGAAGATAAGCTTTGAGTTAAACTTCAAGATAAATTTTGAGCTGAATTCGAAGAATTTTATAAAGAATGTGAAAAAAATGATATTTTAGAACTAAAAGAAGTAGTAAGAGCAAAAGATTTATTTAAAAAATACCTAAAAACAACAGTTGAAACAGGTATGCCATATGCATTTTTTAGAGATACTGTAAACTCTTTAAATCCAAATAAACATGCTTGAAATATTTACTCAACACAATTATGTGTAGAAATTTGTCAAAATACTAGCCCTTCAAAATATAAAGAAGAAGTTCTAGAAGATGGAGTTATATCTATCAAATATGAAGCTTGAGATAGTGTAGTTTGTAATCTTGCTTCAATCAATGTAGCAAAAGTAAACACTGATGAAGATATCAAAAAAGTTATTCCAGTTGCTATGAGAGTTTTGGATAATGTAATAGACCTAAACTTTTATCCTATAAAAGAAGCTGAAAAAACTGCAAAAAAATATAGATCAGTTTGACTTGGTTTCTTATGATTAGCTGAGTACTTAGCTGTAAATAAATTATCTTATGATACTAAAGAAGCTAGAGATGTAGTTGATTGATTATTTGAAAAATATGCATATCAAACTTTAAAAGCTTCAAATAAACTTGCTATTGAAAGATGAACTTATGAAGTTTATAAGTGAAGCGAATGGTCAAAAGGTGTACTTCTTTGAAAAGATGCTAACTGGTTCAGAAATAACTCTTCTATGAGTGATAAATGGTTAAAACTAATTGATGATATAAAAGAATCTTGAGTAAGATTTGCTTACCATCTAGCACCAGCACCAAATACTTCAACTGCTTTAGTTGTAGGTACTACTGCTTCTATACTTCCTATCTATAAAAAGTACTTCGTAGAAACAAATGCTGTTGCTGCAAGTGTAAACGTAGCTCCAAACTTAGACCAAGAAAACTTCTGGTACTATAAAGAGTATGTAAATATGAATATGAATGATGTAATTGATATGATATCTGTTGTATATAAATGGATAGATCAATCTATATCTTTTGAATGGATGATAAATCCAGCTCAAGTTTCACCAAAAGAATTATATGACTACTATTTGAAAGCTCATAAACAATGAATCAAAACTGTATACTATGTAAGAAGTATGAGTTTAGAAGTTAAGAGTTGTGAAAGCTGTAGTGGGTAATATTTAGAAAAATAATGATTTAGTCATTATTTTTCTAATCAAATTTTAAGATAATAATTTAGGATAAAAAATGACACAAGAAATGCAAGCAAACTTGATATTTAACCCAAAATGACACGATGATACTGCTCATAGAACTATTATCAAGTGAAATACTACAGGGTTATTTCAATTAAATGCTGTTAAATATAATTGGGCAAAATCTCTATATCAAGTAATGGTTTGAAATTTCTGGTTACCAGAAAAAGTAAAATGACTTTGAGAAGATGCTACTCAGTTTAAAAAAGATCTTACAGAAGATGAAAAAAGAGCATATAAAGGTATATTATCTTTTTTGATTTTCTTGGATAGTATACAAACTGTAAATCTTCCAAATTTTTCAGAATATATAACAGCTCCAGAAGTAAACCTTATACTTTCTATTCAAGCTTATCAAGAAGCTATTCATAGTCAATCTTATGCTACTATACTTGAAACAGTAGTTGATTCTAAAGATAGAAATGAGATATATTATTTTTGGAGAGATGATAAACATCTTTTAGAAAGAAATGAATTCATAGGTTGAATATATCAAGCCTTTATAGACAATCCAAATGATAAAAATTTCTTTAGATGAGTTGTTTGAAACTTCTTACTAGAAAGTATATATTTTTACAATGGTTTTGCATTTTTTGATACTTTAGCTGATTCTTGAAAAATGGTAGCAACTGATAGAATGATAAATTATATCAGAAGAGATGAGCTAACTCATGTAACTATATTTTCAAATATAATTAAAGAAATCAAAAAAGAGTTTCCAGAAATGTATGATGAAAAACTTATACTAGATATGATGGATACTGCAGTAAAACAAGAGATAAAATGGTCAAAACATATACTTTGAGAAGGTATTATCTGAATGGGGCATGAAAATATAGAAAACTATACAAAATGGCTAGCAAATGGTAGATTAAATATGTTATGAATAAAACCTCTTTATCCAGATGTAATCAAAAACCCATATAAGCATCTTGAAAGAATGCAAGATAATAATAGTGAAAAAGCATGATTTTTTGAAACAACAGTTACAAATTATGCTCAAGCTACATCAATGAATTGAAGTTGGGATTTTTAATAAAAAAGCAAAACATAATTGTTTTGTTTTTTTATTATTTTAATATAATTATAAGTATTAATTATAATATAATTTTATGAAAAAGAATTTTTTAAAAATAGCATACCACTCTGGAGAATGGAAAGCTTTTGAAGATTGTAATATGAGTATAGCAACTCATGCACTTCATTATGGTATTGCTTCTTTTGGTTGACTTAGGGCAATACAAAATCCAGAAGACGACAAAGAGTTTATCCTATTTAGGATAGATAAACACACAAAAAGATTATCTAATAGTTGAAAATACTTATGAGCTAATTTTTCTGAAGATTTTATCAAGGATAAACTAATAGATTTAATCAAAAAAAATAAACCTAGTTCTTGAGTTTATATAAGACCGTTGATTTATACTAGTGATTTGGATTTATCACCAAGAATACATGATATAGAAAAAGATTTTTTAGTTTATGGTTTAGAATTATGAAATTATTTTAAAGCTGAATGATTAAATATAACTATAAGTTCATATATGAGACAAAGTGATGCTAGTTTTCCACTTAGATGAAAGATTTCTTGAGCATATATAACAAGTGCACTTGCAAAAACTGAAGCAATTGAAAGATGATTTGATGATGCTATACTTTTAAACTCTAATCACAAAGTAAGTGAGTGAAGTGCTATGAATATATTTATAGTTAGAGACTCAGTTATCTATAC
>JAAZVM010000072.1 GCA_018623505.1 Patescibacteria group bacterium
GGAGTGAGATTTTTAAGTCTTCTTTTCTCTAGTTTTAGCCGTAAAGTGGGTTTTGTTAGTTTTGGAGTTTGACCGACATTACTTATGTCGGATTTTTTAAAATCCGTAAGGAAAATTTAATGTTTTTTTACTCTTTTTTTTACTTTTTTTATATTTTTTTAGTAAAATTTGAGTCTTTTTTATAAATTTTCTTACGGATTTATTGTTTGTTTTTGTTTTTTTGTATATACATTAACATAAGGGTGCTTATGTGAACATTAAGGTTATACTAAGGTTATACTTAGTTTTTTGTTAGTACCTTGGCTGGATTCAGCTAATGTAACTTATGTGTATATAATATATTAGAACAATAAAAAAGCTACTTATTTCTAAATAGCTTTTGTTTATATAATTCCGTTTCTTTTTAATTCTTCTAAACAATTCTTCATTGTATACATTCAGTCTGATGCTCAAGTTTCTATCGCACCATCAATTTGATGTAAAACTCATTTTCTAATCATATTTGAAATACTAGTATTATTTACTAATAATTCAGTTGCTAAAACTCTTCAAGATCAATCTTTCTTTTTTAATAAATCTTGCCATATAACTCCAATTAAAGAATCAGCTAATTGAGCTCTAATGTTTTCTTTTTCTTCTCAAGGAAACATATCAACTATCCTAGATACCGTTCTGGCAGCACCTGAAGTATGTAATGTAGCCAATACTAAATTCCCTGTTTCCGCTGCCCTTAAAGCAAGTCTAAATGTCTCTAAATCCCTCATTTCTCAAATCATAATAACATCACTAGCTTGTCTTAATGCGTATTTTAAACCATTTTCAAAAGATTTAGTATTAACACCCACTTCCCTTTGCTCAATTAATGATTTATTATTATTGAAAACATATTCCACCGGATCTTCTATTGTGACTATATGTTTTTTCATATTAGCACTAATTACATCAATCAATGCTGATAAAGTAGTTGATTTTCATGATCAAACTGCACCAGTAACTAAAAGTAAACCATTTTTCTTTTTAATTAAATCCAATAAATTAGAAGGTAATCATAACTCCCTATATGTTGGTAATTTTGTTTTTATAGGTCTAAAAACAGCTCAAATACCATTTTTTGACAAAAATGTATTTACTCTAAATCTACAAAATCATTTTAAATCAATTGGAAAATCTAACTCCATATTATTTTTAAACTCTTCCCTTTGCAGTTCATTCATTATAGAAAGAATATTTTTATTTAAATCTGATGGGAAAAATTTTTCATACTCCTCAAGATAAAAAATATCACCATAAATCTTAAATGCTGGCTTAGCTCATGATGTTAGGATTATATCACTAGCATCCATTTCTATAGATTTTTTAAGTATTTCAGCTATTATCATTTTATTTTTTAAAAAATTAACTATAATTATTTTATCACATATTTATTAAAAAGCTAAAAAATGCTTATTTTTAATGAAAAAAAATGATTCACTTTGATTGAAGTAATAGTTTCAGTATGAATCTTAACAATTTCTGTATTTTGAATCTATAAACTTATAGCATGAAATAACAACCTTGTTTACAATAAAAACATAGAATTAAAATCAGTATGATTATTAAAAACTATAAAACAATGCATTAATCATAATAACGAAATAACTCCTTGATTATATTATATAGATTTATGAGTGGACTATAAAAGTTGTGGGCAAATAAATACTGAAACTAAAAATTATATAGATAGTATTGAATACATTATTGAAACTGAACTATTAAGCGATAGTATGGATAATTATTACAATTGGAGGATAATGATTGAAAACTGAATAACTAAACCGTTGGAGGAAAATTATTTACAAAAAAAATAAGAGTCTGCATTCTCTTATTTTTATAATAAACTTATCAGTTCCCTTCTTTCACTTAATGTCATATATCAAATGAATTTTAGAAAATTTATTTTTTCTCAGTCACTTAAGTTTTCTGATAATGAAATCATATCGATTAAATCATTATCCATTGCTATTTTTTTTAATCACATACTTTTTATATTAGTTTTAAATATTTGTTATAGTGGATGTCTCCCTTGAAAGTAAATTAAGTATACATATATATTATGTTATAAAATTAAAATACTGTCAAATATTTTACATTTTATTTTTTTATATTATAAATTATTATGATTATTTTATGAATAGACCCTTGAACAACAACAATTTGATATTCGGTAATTAAAAAAGAATCTTGAAAAATAGAATTAATTGATTATTGAATATTTAAAACAACTCCAAAAATACCCTTAAATGATAAAATATATGAGATATGAAATGATATAGAATCAATAATCGATAAATATAATCCTAATATAATTAGTATTGAAAAGTTATTTTTTCAAAATAACTCTAAAACAGCCATAGATGTAGCACAAGCTAGGTGAGTAATAGTATATAAATCTATGAAAAAGTGATTACAAATACAAGACTACACCCCTTTACAAGTAAAAAAAGCTATAACATGAAACTGAAAAGCAAATAAACTACAACTTCAGACTGCTATAAAGATACTTTTTTGACTATCTCAAATACCAAAACCTGATGATGCTGCTGATGCTATATGACTAGCTTATATATGAGCATTAAATAGCAATAAATTATTAAACCAATAAAAAAAACAACCATAAAATGGTTGTTTTTTTTAAATTCAATATTGGCAAGGACCGTAGGAATTGCACCTACGTCTCCAGGGGTCGGAATCCTGGCACTCTTCTAATTAAGCTAGATCCTTATAAAAGCCATATAAATATATTTAAAAAATATATATTTTCAAATTTTATTTTCATTAAAGACTTATTAATAAAAACCATTAATATAACTTATATTTTTGACTTTGTTCATAAAAACTTTATTATAAAAGGTATTATTATGTAATAAATTATTATGATAAAAAAGGCATGTTCAATTATTTTAATCATGGTTTTTCTATTTAATATATTTAAAATAAATAGTCTATATTCGGTAGACACCAATTGATTAAATTCCCCATGGACTTATGAGAAAGCAATACATTTAGCACAAAGAGCTTTATATAATGCTGATGAAAAAATAATAAAAGAGTTGTATTTAGCTTGAGATTCTCAATCAGCAGTAGATATACTATTCCCTTCTATAGAATGACCGGATAAATCAGAATATAATCAAAAGTTAGCAGAAATAACTTCTGATCAAAATTTTGATACAAATAATTCTGGTAAAATGAAGAGTTATTATATTGCAAAAAGAATTTATGATCCATATGAAGCAAAATCTAAGTTTTTTTCATTATTGGAAGATACTTTTTCAGTTTTTGTTCATGGATGAAAAGATATAACATATATGGATATAGAAAATAATCATGAGATGTTATACGATTTGAGCTTTTGAAGCTACAAAGA
>JAAZVM010000073.1 GCA_018623505.1 Patescibacteria group bacterium
ACTATTATATCAAAAATAATATTATTTATATTCTGAGTTACATTTGCTGTTACAATATTTTGGTGATTAATTGGTATATCAATACTATTTGTATGAATAACAAACGATAAAATAAAACTAAGGATACTATGACTTTATACGATAACTGCAGTATTATTAAAAATATTTTTATATGATGTATGGTATAGTATAGACGATGCAATTTCTAGAGTAATAGTTTTCATAGTTTTATGAGTGCTTCTTATAATAATATCTATACTTTACTCGAGAAAATATTGAGAAAACCTTATGTGAGAGTTTTCACCTTGAAACCTTACAGATAATAATGAGAATCAAGAATCAAAAATAAAAGAGGAAATAGTTAATAAAAAAGAAAATATATCTGAAGAAGAAAAAATAAAAGTAACAAATAAGATAAAATCTATAGATATCTCTGATTATAAAATTGCAATATTTAAAATAGACTGAAAAGCTGCTTTTAAAACTTCAAGTAAAAATCTATTACAAATTATAATATATGTAACAAAAACTACTTGATTAAATAAATTTGAAGCTTGAGAGTTAGATGATTTTTATGATTACATAAAAAATAATTATATATCAAACCTAAACTCAAGAGACTACAATACAGTAGCAAATACTTTTAAGATATTTGTAGATAAATGAGGTGAAATAGAATTAAAATAAAAAATACTGATTTAATCAGTATTTTTTATTTTATTTTAATATTTTTAAAACTTCAAAGAATTTATCTATATCAGATTTTGTATTGTAAATATGAAAACTAACTCTAATAGAATTAGACTCTCAAATAGTATTAAAAAGAGGATGAGCACAATGCTTTCAAGACCTAACAGCTATATTATTTTCAGCCATTATTTCAGATACATCGTGAGAGTGATATCAATCAACAACTATAGAAAAAACTCCTACTCTTTTAGTTGAAATAGTTCAACCTATAAGTTTTAGCTTAGTAAAATCTTTTAGTTTTTCTAAGAAATATACAACTAAATCATGCTCAACTTTTTCGAGTACTTCATATCATCAAATTTGCTCTATATATTCAAAAGCTTTTAAAAGTGAAACAGCTCAAGTTACATTTGGAGTACCTGGTTCAAATTTATCTGGAAGTTTTGCAGAAGTATAACTACTACAAGTAACTTCTCAAATAGAACCTCCTCACGAAAAACTTGGAGTTAAAGAATTTAACAATTCTGATTTTCACCATAAAACTCATATACCACTATCAGCAAAAACTTTGTGTCATGTAAAAAACATAGCATCACAATTAAGTTTTTTTACATCTACCTTAAAGTGAGGCACACTTTGGCTTCAGTCAATTATAAATAGTGTATCTACTCTTTTTCTTTTTCAGATTTCTTCTAAATCGAAAACTTGACCAATTACATTTGAAACTTGAGTCATAGATATGATTTTAACTTTTTCATCATACTTTTTATCAAAATCATCTAAATCAAGATCATAGTTTTCATCTACATTTACATAATCTATTTCTATACCTATTTCATCTTTAAGTATAAGCCATGGAACAAGGTTTGCATGATGTTCAGCTATAGTAAGTAATACTTTATCACCAGCTTTTAGAATTCATGATTTTTTTATACTTGAAGAAAGTAAGTTTAAAGCATAAGTAGAGTTAAAAGTATAAATAACTTCTTTATAATCATCTGCTCAAATATTTTCAGCAACTTTTTTCTTAGAATCATTATATAGTTTTTCTGAATTTATTGCTATATCATACATACCTCTATGTATGTTTGAATAATCTGTCTCTAGATAATTTTTAATAGCATCTATAACATGAGAAGGTTTTTGACTTGTAGCAGTAGAATCAAAAAATACTAACTCTGGGTTATTTTTGAATATTGGAAAATCTTTTTTAAAGTCCATTTTGTTTTTAAAGTTTATAAATTATGTGCAACATATTAAGAGTCAATCTGTTTTTTTCAAGTTTTTATAAAAAAAGTTATCCTATATTTTAGGATAACTTTTTTTATTTTAAATAACCAGATGCAAATTTATTTGTAAGGTTTATAAATTCTCATATATTTTCTATTTCTCATCATTCTAAAAGTATTGCTTGATTATAACTATAATCAATTAATTCTTTTAATTTTTCTGACTTCATATCTTTATCAAACTCATTTTTCATAAGATTTACAAGCGGATTTTTTAGATTTAGATCTAGAATTCTTTTTTGAACAGGAACTTCTTGCCCCATTGCTTTCATCATTTTTTCTAATTGTGGATCTATTCAGTTACTTGGAGTTTTAAGTGCTCATAGAGAATCTCAAAGATTATCACTAAGTTTAACTTCTTCTATTTTGTCATCTCAAATTGTAGATTTTATAAGGTCTAAAAGTGATTTATAATCTTTTTTTGCTTCTTCTATTTTTTCTTTTTCTTCATTAGATTTCTCATCTAATTCTATATCTGAAGTTGTTATAGAAACTAATTTTGCTCATTTATATTCATTAAAACCTTGTACTAAAAATGAATCAATAGCATCAGTTAAAACAAGTACATCAATATTTTTTTCTTTAAATTGTGCTAAAAATGGACTAGAAAGTGCTTCTCATCTAGATTTAGAAATTATATAGTATATAGTTTTTTCTTTTTCTACTTTTTTTACTTTTTTACCATCTTCTTCTATTTCTCTTTCTACTTCTTTTTCTGGAGCTTTTTCTAAATATTCATCAAGTGATATAGGACTAGAATTATCAACAGAATTAAATAAAGATACACCTGCAATTTCTTGTTTTAAATCAAATTCATAATGAATTCATTCCTTTACAAGTTTACCATAGTTTTCCCAAAATTTAAGATAATCTTCTCTATTATTTTTTAGAGTTTTTCATAGTTCTGTGATAACTTTTTTAGTTAATGATTTTTTAATTTTATCTAGAGAAGAATTATCTTGAAGAATTTCCCTACTTATGTTTAATGGTAGGTCATTTGTTTCAACAACTCAAGATACAAATCTAAGCCAAACAGGAAGTAATTCTTTTGCATTTTCTAGTATAAGTACATTTTGTACATATAGTTTTGGACCGTATTCTAGATTTGGATCTGATAAGTTTTGATACATATTTACATCTCTAGGAGAGAAAAGTATAGATTTGAAATTTACCATTCATTCTACTCAAGTATGAATTGTAAAAAGTGGTTCATTCCAATCGTTTGATACTGAGTTATAAAACTCTTTATACTCTTCTTTTGTAATTGATGATTTATCTTTTTTCCAAATAGGTTTTGTCTCATTTACTTGTTCAAAATCCATTTCTTTTGGTTCTTTTTGTTTTTCTTCATCAGTTCTAGAGTCATAAGCTTTCATCATAATTGGAACTCATAC
>JAAZVM010000074.1 GCA_018623505.1 Patescibacteria group bacterium
TAAAATTAGAAATAAAAGACAAATATATAAGCTCTATAAAATACTTATTTTTAGCAATAGCAATTATAGCTTGAGTTTGATATGTTTATTTTTTTAAATGATGAAATTCAAATATATATTTACTTATAGCTACTATTTTTGCTATATATATGGCAATAAATCTATGAGCAAATGATGTAGCAAATAATATGTGACCTGCAGTTTGATCAAAAGCATTGACTATATGAGCTGCTATCATAATTGCAGCTATATTTGAAGCAGCTTGAGCATTAATAGCATGATGAGATGTAGTAGACACAATAAAATGATGAATAATAAACAAAGATTTAATAACATCAAATAAACAGTTTATTTCTATAATGCTTTGAACTCTACTTTGAGCAGCTATATGGATAAATGTGGCAACTTTCTTAAGAGCTCCAGTATCAACTACAAATGCTATAATTTGAGGTTTAGTATGAGCATGAATTATGGCTGTTTGACCAGAAATAGTTAAATGGAGCGAAATATGAAAAATAGTATCTAGTTGGGTTATTTCTCTAATTATGTGATGAGCAATTGCAATTTTAATATATATTTCAATTAGATTAAATATATTAAAAAAAGATGATAAATGAGAAGCTGCTAAAAGATGGGTTCCAGTTTATGTATGAATTATGATGATGATTTTCTCTATATACCTATTACAAAAATGACTAAAACCACTTATAAAATCTAGTGAACATCTAAAAGATATAATAACTCCTACAAGTTCATTATTCGCATGACTTATAATTTGATTATTATCTTATGCTTGACTTATGTGAGTATATAAGACACATAAATCTTCTTTCTTTAAGGATAAGAAAAAGTTTGTAAATAAATTATTTAACTTACCTCTTATATTCGCAGTTGCCCTGCTTAGTTTTGCTCACTGATCTAATGATGTAGCAAATGCAATTTGACCTTTAGCAGCTATAAATGAAACTATAAAACATGCATCTTTAGATATTACAAAATCTGCCTGAGTACCTTTTTGGATTATGTTATTATGAGCATTAGGTCTTTCATTATGACTTGCAACTTTTGGGTCTAGACTTATAAAAACTGTATGAAACGAGATAACAAAACTTGATCAAATTAGAGCTTTTTGTGTTGCACTATCAGCTGCTTCTACTGTTCTAGTTGCATCTCAACTATGATTACCAGTATCATCAACACAAATAGCATTATGAGCTGTTTTCGGTATAGGTCTATATAGAGAGTACCTAAAAAGAAAAAAATGAAGTGAAAAAGTAATTATAGAAAAATCTATGATTAAATGAATACTTTTATCTTGGGTTGTAACTCTACCAATATCTTGAGTAATAGCTTCTATTACATATTTATGAGTTATGAAATTTTTATAAAAATAAAATATGTTAATTTTTTTGCAAAAAAAAATAACATATGATAAAATTTTTTAGTAACAACAAAAAACAAAAACAAAAATAAAATTTAACTAAATTAATATGAATTCTGAATATCAATATAAATTAAATAAATTCAAATCTATAAACCTAACAGAATTAAATTCAACTGCTAGTTTTTTAAAAAGAATAGATAGAAAATATTTATTAAATGCTGAACAATTCTGAAACATATTAGATGATTTAGTTGATAAATTTGATGTATTAGAAATAGCTGATAAAAAAGTTTTTTCTTATGACAATGTTTATATGGATACACCTGATTATCTTTTCTATAACCAACATCAAAATAAATTAAAATCTAGAACAAAAATAAGAACAAGATACTATGTAGATTCAAACTTAGCATTTTTCGAATATAAACAAAAAAATGATTGAGTAACTAATAAATTCAGATATCAATTCCCTTCTGAAGAACATGGTTTTATGACTAGAGGTAAAAAAAGATTTTTTGATTGAGTTTGGCAAAGTGTATATGGATGAAAAAAAGCTCCAGAAATCTCTCCATCTATAAAAACTAGCTATAAAAGAATAACAATGGTTAGCAAAAACTGAGAAGAAAGATTAACAATTGATTTCAATATAAAAGCTTTAAATCTTAGAAAAGCTTGAGCTGAAATGGTAGATTTAAAAAACTTAGTTATAGTTGAAAGTAAATCTCTAAAATCAAATTGTCAAACATGTAAAATAATGAGAAATCATGAAATAAAAAGAGCTAAAAGCTGTAGTAAATACTCTCTATGAGTTGTATATTCAGGTTTAGCCGAAAAGTTTGATACTTTTAAAGATACAATGGAAAAAATAAAAGAAATCAGAATGGAAACAATAAAAAATAAAGAAAGAACTTGAGGTATACAAGAAATACTTAAAGATTTTGAAAGAATAAAAGAAGAAGCATTAGTATAATGCTTCTTCTTTTTTATAAATACAAATATGGTTTATTATAGTATTCATAAAGTTTTCTAGATCAAAATTTCTTTGTAATATGATTCTCAAGTCATAACTTTTCTATATATTTTTTAATAGTTTCTTTATCTACAGCTTCAATTTCTAGTAGATATGGAATTTCATCATATTTATCAATATCAAATTCTACATCTCATAACTTATATGAAACCCTATACTTTTTCTTTTCTCTTGTTTGTTTCATACCATACTTTTCTAGTACATTTTTAAAACTATCTACATCTGTTATAACACTTTCTCATTCATCAGCTACTTTTATAGATTTTTCTCATCACTCACTTTTTTTATTTCTCTTTCTTTTTATAGTATAAAGATGGATTTCTCATTTTTGTCTAACTCTAAAAAGTCTTTTATTCTCCTCCATTTTATGATTATCTCACTCTGGAAAATCGTAATATATATCATGAATAAATCCATCGAAAGTTTTTTCAGCTCATAACTCATTCAATTTTTTGGTTACTTCTTCAAAATTTATTTCAAGTATTTTTATCTCTTTTTCTAACATCTATATTATTTTTATTTATAACTTTTATATTATAATGATTTTTTTATTTTTTAAAAATATATCACTCTCATCTTATATTTTGAAGCCAAGAATCTAATCAATAATCTGAAAGAGAATTTTTCAATCTCATTATAAATATTCTAATATTTTTATTTTCTGAATCTATATTTCAATAAAGCTTGTTAAGTAAAAAATCTTTTGAAATATAAGACTCATTATTCAACAAAAAAAACAAAAGAATATATTTTTTTGTTTTTGATAGTTTTATTTCTTTATTATCAAAGAAAAACGTATTTTGCTTTTCATCATAATAAAGTCAGTTATAAGATATTTTATTTTCTTCTTTATAATAAAAAGAATGTAAATATTTATGAAACCATCTATTTACTCTTATATAAAGCTCATCTCTCCTAAAAGGTTTAAACAAAAAATCATTTGCTCATAACAAAAAA
>JAAZVM010000075.1 GCA_018623505.1 Patescibacteria group bacterium
AATAGAAAAAGATTTATTATCTATAATAAATAAAATCACAAAATCTGAAGAAGAAAAAACAAATGAAGAATTAAACAATAATAATGATTTTGTAATAGAAGATTTAGAAAATATAATAAATAAAGAAGATGAAGAATTTATAATAGAGTTTGAAGTACCATTTGAAAATAAATGAAACACTCATATAAAACCTGAATGAAAGATCACTTTGGTGGATGAAAAATGAAACGTATTAAAATGAATCTGAAAGGAGATAATTAAAAATGAAGCCTGAACAATAGTATGAGAAAAAATAGTAGACTACATACCAATTAATGATATATGATGAAATGTACTTCCTAATACTAACAGAGTATTTGAAAGTGAATGGAAGTGATTTCCATATGAAGCATATGATGAGCAATGAAAAAAGGTAATTAAATACTGGACTCCATGAGAGTTCTATACGATGGAAAATATATACAATAAAAGTTATATATATCCTTGGGAAAGAGAGGTTGAAAAACTAGAACAAAAAAAAATAAAAGCTATAATAGATTTATGATATAAAAATTATCTAAATGAAGATATAGAATTTAACTCAGCTAAAGAGTTTACTGTAGAATATAAAACAAAAAAAATAGAACTTAATCCTTTTTTCTTTATATACTTATTTACATGATTAATATTTATATATTTTATATTTATAATTATAAGAAAAGTAAGAAAGAAAAAATGTAGCTCTTGTAAAGAATACATAAATAAAAAAATGAAAATATGTCCTTATTGTTGAGAAAAACAAAAAGAAAAAAAGAAGAAAAAATAATTTTTCTTCTTTTTTTATTATAAGTATTTAGAACAAGCTTCTTCTAATTTATCTGCTTGTTGAACTCATACCATAGTTTCAACAGGTTGACCATCTTTAAAGATAATAAGAGTAGGAATTGACATAACTCTAAATTGAGAAGCTATTTCTGGATTTTCATCTACATTTACTTTACCAACGTTCATTTTCCCTTCCATAGAAGCAGAAAAAGTATCAAGTATAGGTAACATAGTTTGACAAGGACCACACCATTCTGCCCAGAAATCAACTAAAGTAACTCCTTCTTTTATTGTTTCTTCAAAATTATCTTTGTTTATTACAAGTGTCATAATAAGTTTTTTAAAAATTAATTAATAAATGATTTTATCATTTCTATTATTTAATTTTGTTTAGTTAATCCAAAATTAAATATGAGAATATTCTAATAATTTTTTAAATTATATCAACCAAATATTTTATGATTTTGTTAGATAGATTTAATCAAGTCTTTAAATACTTTTATTGCTAATTGTTGATCTATAAAAAAAGGTGAAGTAGAAACAGTTATAAAATCAGCTTTATAAAAAGCATCTAAAAAAACTTCTTTTTTAAGTTCATAATCAATAAAATCTAAATCTGGTTGAAAAAAGTCTAAATCTAGATTTAAAATAACTCATGTTTTTATATCATTATTTCATTTATACTGCTTTTTATATGACTCTAGATTTTGAGTATTTCTTATCTGAACTATATTTCAAATAGTACCTTCATTTTGAGCTGGAATTATATAATCACCTACATTTAAAACATAGTTTGTAAAATGAAAAACTTTATCTAAATCCCCTGTTTCTTCTTTTGATATATTTTTATTATTATCTCTTGTATCAGCATGTTCATCCATATGAAAAAGTAAATTATTATCTTTTATAATTCATCTCTTTCTAGCTTCATACCAAAAATAAAAAGCATGATTATGGTTATCAAAAAGAACTATTTCTTTTCACTTAACTTTAATTCTATAAAAATTTTCAAGTCATAAATTAGTGGAAAGTTTATCATCGAAATCAAAATCTTCAAAAGCTATTTTATGATTATCAGATTGTATCTTTATATTTTCTATATCTTCTATATCAAGATCAATAATAGATGGAACATATATTTTTTTATTTTTTCTTTCATTGTATGAAAAAGCATTATTTCAAAGTTCTTCTTCTATAAAAAATCAATTTTCGTAAGGCATTTTATCTTTTAAAATAAATATTTTTCGTTATTATAATAAAAAATATTAAAAAATTAAATAATGATTAAAAAAGATATTCCTTTTCTAGCAAATACACTAAACGAAATGTTTCCTGATGCAAAAACTGAGCTATATTATACAAATGAATTCCAACTTTTAATAGCTATACTTATGTCTGCTCAAGCAACAGATAAACAAGTAAATATAGTAAATAGAAACTTTTTTAATTTCTTAAAAGAACCTTTAGATTGAGTAAAAATGGATTTAGAATATATAAAAGAATTTATAAACTCTATATCTTTTTTCAATAATAAAGCAAAAAACATAAAAGCTACTTCTAAAATACTTTTTGAAGAGTATGACTCTAAGATACCAAGGAACATAGAAGAACTAGTAAAACTTCCTTGAGTAGGAATAAAAACAGCAAAAGTTTTTTTAGCAGTTATAGAAGATGCTCCATATATAGGTGTAGATACACATGTACACAGAGTTTTAAATAGACTTTGACTTGTGAACACAAAATCACCAAATGAAACAGATAAAAAAATAAGTTCATGATTTACAAAAGAAAATCACTCTATGCTTCACAATACACTTGTACTATTTGGTAGATATCATTGTATAGCAAGAAAACCAAAATGTGAAACTTGTCCTTTTAAAGAAAAATGTAAATATTTTAAAAAAGAAAATAAAAAGAAGATTTAAAAAATCTTCTTTTTATTTTAAATTATATTTTCAATTTGGAATATCTGACACCATTTCCCTATCTTGAAAAGTTATAACTCTCTTATTTAATGAGTCTACTATATTCGAATCATGAGTTGCCATAATTACAGTTTTACCATCTATGTTTAGATCAAGAAATATATCCATAATCTCTTTAGCCGTTTCTGGGTCTAAGTTTCAAGTTGGTTCATCTCATATAATAATCTTTGGATCATGAACTAGGGCTCTAGCTATAGCTACCCTTTGTTTTTCTCAACCACTAAGCTCAAAAACATACTTATCTTTTTTTATAAGTAATCATACTTTTTCTAATGCTTCTGGAACTTTTTTTCTTATTATATCATCACTATAACCACAAACCTCCATTGCAAATGCTACATTTTCATATACTTTTTTTGATTCTAATAGTTTATAATCTTGAAATATAACTCATATATCTCTTCTATATGATAAAAGTGTTGAATCAGTCATTCCTCTATAAAGAGCTAAATTATTATCAAGTATAATATCTCATCTTTCTGGTTTAAAGTCTCAAATTAGACTTCTAATAAGAGAGGTCTTTCAACTACCAGAATATCAAATCATAAAAACAAACTCTCA
>JAAZVM010000076.1 GCA_018623505.1 Patescibacteria group bacterium
GTAAATGAGATATATTAGCTTTTGATTGAAATGAAACAATAGAAACTAATTCGGATTATTATATGCTTTTTCCATATGTTCCTAAAAATATATGAGATGAATGTTTTTGTCTTTGAAAAGAATATAAATAAAAAAGATATTAATATAATTTAATATCTTTTTTATTTAAAAAACTTACTATGTACATCTTTTAGTTTTTTATTGGTTACATGTGTATAGACTTGAGTTGTAGTTATACTTGAGTGTCAAAGCATTTCTTGTATTGATCTTAAGTCTGCTCAATTACTTAGTAGAGTAGTAGCAAAACTATGCCTTAAAGTATGAGCTGATATATCTTTTAGAATAAAAGCTTTAATTGCATACTTTTTTACCATTGTAGTTATAAAAAATCTAGAAAGTCTAACTTTTTCACTATCAAGTTCTGATATGTTCTCCTTTTTAATATTGTGTCTTATAAAAAGAGGAGAGAAAGAGTCATTTCTTTTATCAAGATATTCTTCAATTAATGAAGCTGCATTTTTAGTAAGATAAACTACTCTTACTTTCCTTCATTTTCATCTTACTGCAAATTCTCTTCTTTTTAGATTTATATCATTTATATTTAGTGCTGTGAGTTCAGATATTCTGAGTCCTGTACTATATATACATTCCATAATAGCTAAATCACGAGCTCATGTAATTGTTTCTTTATTTGGAGTTGCAAATAATCTTTCCAATTCTTCTGGTGTTAAAAACTCCACATGTCTATCTTCAGCTTTTATTAAATCTATAGCTGTAGCTGATAAACTTTTATGTCATTTTTTTTCTAAATACTTTAAGAAACTCCTAAGAGTTATCATATATGCATTAGCTGTTTTTATAGATATATTTCTTCTTTTTTCATATAGATAAGATCTAAAACCTTCAGCTTTATCTAAATCTATATCAGATACATCTATATCTTCTTTACTGTATTTTTCATTTAGATATTCTTGAAATTTAATTAAGTGTCTATCGTATTGTTCTACTGTTTTTTGAGACTTATTTTTAATTACCTCTAAGTAATTTAAAAAGTTTTTATGGGCTTCTTTAAATAACATAATTTAATATATTTATATATATATAACATAATATATATTATTTAAAAAATACAACAAAAAAGAGCTATTATTAGCTCATTTTTTTATATAATAATTTCTGGTTCTCAGTCTGTTACAAGTATAGTATGTTCATATTGACTACCTAGACTACCATCTTTTATATATATTTCCCAGTCTCAATCATCTACGATTTCTCAACTAGTTTGTCATAGGATTGGTTCTATCGCTAGAGTCATACCAGCTTTTAGTTTAACTCAAGCTCAAGGAGTACCATAGTTATATATATAAGGTTTTTCATGTAGTTTTTTTCATATAGCATGTCATGTAAGATCTTTTACAACTTTAAATCAAGCTTTTTCAATTTCAGTTTGTATTGCAAATCATACATCTCAAGTTGTATTTCATGCTTTACACATAGCTATTCAAGCATATAGAGCATTTTTATTTGCTTCTATTAGTCTTGCTCATTCAGGATTTTTATCATCTCATCATACTATCATTGATATAGCAGCATCAGTGTTTATACCTACTTGTTTATCTTTTATACCAAAGTCAAAAGTAACTAAATCACCATCTTTAAAAACTATTCACTTTCTTGCTCTTCCATGTACTACTACATCATTTACACTTATACATAGATTATCTGGAAATCAGTAAACTCATTTAAAACCACAAAGTACATTGTGTTTTATTGCTATATCAGAGCATATTTTATTTATTTCTTCTGCTGTTACTCATGCTTTAACAGTTTCTTTTATAGTATCAAATACTTTTTTATGTATTTTTGCATTTGATCTCATTATTTCTATCTCTCTTTTTGTTAACATTTTTATTATTTATTAATTACAACTTCATTGTCATCATTGACTTTTACATACTTCTATAGATTTTTTATATGCTTTATCTAAAATATTTATAGATAGTTTTAAATTATTATGAATTTTTTTTAATTTTCAATATGTGCTTTTAGATGCTATCTCTTGATCTACCAAATTATTTTTAATATTTAGATTTAATTCAGCTACTTTCTGATTTATTAATTCTGAATTACTATATTCTTTATCAGTTTTTAATAAATTATTCACAGTTACTGATTTTCATTCTTCATCTTCTAAAAAATCCTCAAAAGGTTTAAAAGTTTTTTCCTTTATTTTACCAAGCTCATTAGCTATTTGATTATATGAATCTACTAATGGGTTTGATGATAAAGTAAAACCTTCTGAATTAAATTTATTTAAACTTAGTAAAATAGACTCTTGTTTACTATATGGAACTCATTGTCTAGAAAGTTCTTTTTTTAGTAATTTTTTCTCTGTTTTTCTATATTCTTCATTACTTGTTCATCAAAACATTAAGCTAATTGCTTCATCCCATTTTTTAAATCAATTATTTATTCTATCTCAAATTGATTTTAGATTATTTGATGATTCATCTGAAATATCTGACATTTTACTACTACAATCTTTTGTATTTTCTTTTCAATAATTTGTGTATATGAAATTTGAAAAATTATTATCTACCAATATAAAAATATCATTTTCTTTGGTTCATTTTGAAGCAGTACTTCTATAATATGTAAGTATTGAATTGTTATTTTTTAAAACTTCTCATATATAATATAAAGCTGTTCAACTTTCTTTTTTGAAATTACAAAACTTAATTCATTCACAAACCTCCGTTTTATTTATAATTACTCAAGTTTTTTTATTTTTAATTAAGTTATCTATGTATAAATTTATTTTTTTGTATTCATTTTCTAAAAGTAAATTATCTCTATCAACAGAATAGGGAACACTATTTAAAACTCTGTATACAGTATAGTAATAATTATACTCTAAATATGTTTTATAATTTATTGATCAATTTATAACTGCTTTTATATTATTGTTACTTAATTGGTTTTCTCCCTTATCTTTTATTAACTCATTAATATTTTTTAAGACTTTAGAATTATTTTTTAAGTAATCAGAAAACTCCTGAGGAGTCTTGTTTTCTATACTACACTCTCAGGCAAAGCTTATATTTACAGTTAAAAGTAAAACGAAAAATGTTAAAATTATTTTTTTCATATTATCAATCTGAAGGTATTTTTTCCATATTTTTTATAACTTGTTCTAGATTTTTTGAGTAATCCAAAAAGTAACTATTAAATATATCTAGTTCTGTTAATTGATTTTCAAAGTTCTCTATAACTTTATTATTTGCTACTGTTTTATAATAAATATTATTTTGTGA
>JAAZVM010000077.1 GCA_018623505.1 Patescibacteria group bacterium
ATTATTTTCTTGAATTAAAAAATTATAGCTAAGTATAGATATATACAGTAATCAGAATATAACCCTTCATACCATAATTGTTTTATCTTTAGGTCTTTTTTGTAATAAGCTTATTATTTGTAACATTTTTTAAAATTTATTTAATAAAATAAACACAAAGAGATTTTAAAAAAAGTATAAAAAAAAGCAAAATTTATTTTGACTTTTTATATTTTTTTATATAATACACAGGCTTCAATATGTTGGGGTGTCGCCAAGCGGTAAGGCAACGGACTTTGACTCCGTCATTCGGGGGTTCGAATCCCTCCACCCCAGCCATTAAGCATATAAAAAATAGAGAATAGAAAATAAAAAATATTTGTTTTTTATTTTATGTTTTTTATTTCAAGACTTAAGAAATAAGGAAAATTAGGGTTTTTATTTTTTAAGTTTTGGGGACTTAAAAAAGTTATAGGCTTGCAGGCTTATACTTTAGAATAATTTATTTTTTAATTATTATTTAGCATGATAGCTGTAATAGAATTAGGTGGTAATCAATTTACTGTAAAAGCAGGTGATGTAATTGATGTAAAAAAATTAGATAAAGAAGTAAATTCTACATTTACAATGGAAGCTATGTTAGTTTCTGATGAAGAAGGAAAAGAAACAAAAGTAGGTACTCCAACTGTTGAAGGTTCAAAAATTGAATTAAAAGTTTTAGATCAATTTAAAGGTGAAAAAGTTAGAGTATTTAAAATGAAATCTAAAAAAAGATATATGAAAAATAACTGATTTAGAGCTAGTTTAACTAAACTAGAAGTTGTATCAGTTGCATAATAATTAACTTGAAAAATCTTATTTTCTAAATATACTTTTGAAAATAAGATTTTTTTATTTTTTCAAAAATCCTATATTATTATAAAGGTTAGATATATTTATCTATTTTACAAATAATACTAAAATGTGGTATCCAAAAAAATAAATAAAGTAAATGTAAAAGCTCGTATAGATAGACATCTAAGGATAGTAAAAGATGGTATTTATACTAGAAAAGAAAAATTAAATTCTGAAAAAGAACAAAATATACATATATATATAGTATTTTTCTTTGTTATATTTTTATTTCCAGTTTATCCTTCACTTTCATCTTTTGTTTATAATAATTCTGCTTTGGATTTTTATAGATGAGATATCGATGAGTCTTCAATTTTAGAGTCTTATTATACTTGAGAACAAACAGATTGAGAAACAGAAGATTTTTCTACTCCAATTTTAGAATCAAAAGGTTCATTTATATCAGTTAATACTATATTAAACGATACAAGAAACCTTAAATGAACAAATGAGATTATAAATTATTCTGTTAAGCCTTGAGACTCATTTTCTACTATTGCATATAGTTTTTGAGTTTCAACTAGTTCTATTCTTTGGGCTAATGATTTTACAAAAAGTCATGTTTTAAGACCTTGAGAAGTTATAAAAGTTCCTCCTGTTTCTTGAGTAGTTCATGAAGTAGTATCTTGAGACACTCTTTCTTCACTATCTGCTAAGTATGAAATAGAAGAAGAAAAAATACTTACTCAAAATTCTATGTCTCAATGAGATAATTTAAAAGTTTGAGAAACATTAGTAATACCTTGAGCTAAAAAAATTGTTCCTAAGCCTGTTTATGTAGCACCAGTTACTACCAAGGCAATTACATCAACTAAAGCTAATACTTCAACAGGTTGATGATACAGTTTTACAAGTTCTTCTAATAGTCAATACACAGATAATAAATGAACTTATCAATTAATTCGGAGAGCTCCTTATTCTTGAGCACCATGAAATTGTACTTGGTATGTAGCTCAATATAAATGAGTAAACTGGAGATGAAATGCAAATCAATGGATGAGAAATGCATCTGCAAAATGACATGCTACTTGATCAACACCAAGAGTTTGAGCAATTATTCAATTTAGTTGAAAATGATATAACCCTAGATATGGTCATGTTGGTATAGTTATGGAAGTTAACTCAGATCATTTAATAGTTTCAGATATGAACTATAGAAGACTTTATGAGGTTACGTATAGAAAAATACCTATTAATGATAGAAGTATAGATTGATATATATATGTAAACTAAAATAAAAAAATCCCTTAAGGGATTTTTTTATTTGCTCATAGCATTTATTATTCTATATCATAATTGATTTAGGGGATTTAACGTTCTATGCAGCATTTCTCTCAGAGATAAATAGTCTTGTTTTATAACTAAATCAAGGTAAAGATGAAGTATTAAAAAATTTTCATATTGTGCATATGCTTCGAATACTTTTGGAAAAAAATCAAATGAATCATTTATTTCAATAGATATTCTAGAAGATTTTATATCAAATTGTTCTAATGCACTTTTAGTACTTAAAGGTTTATTTTCTGTATCAACTACTTTTCAAATTACTAATCATCATATAAAATCTTTATTAAAATCTTGTAAATAATTTAAATAATAATTATATTTACATAATTCGTAAGTACTTTGATTTAATACTATGTTTTTTATGTATATGTCATTTATTTCAGATGATACTTTACATTCTTCATCTGAAAGATTTTTTATTTTATCTTCTTTTAATCTATCTAATTTTTTTTCTAGTTTTGATGTTAATTCAGGAGTTCATTTTATGTCTTTTTTTATGCTATCTATAGTCTTTGTATAAACTAGGGTAGTTGCACAATTATAGATTTTATCCATTCTTTTTCTATATAGTACTTTTGCTAAATCTATCTCATCTATATCATCAGAAGCAGTTTTTGATATATAACTTCAAAAGTAATTCCATATATTATTTCAGTATCAAATTATATATCATTCTTCTTGCATTTTTTCATACTCTTTATCTATGTTTGGATATTCTTTCTCTTCATTTAGAGTATGAATTATTTTATCTTTTTTATAGGCACTGCAATATGTATCTACATTTTTTTCATATAATTCATATTTTCACTCATAATTATTTTCAGCTCAAAAAACTATACTATTTGTACTTATTAAAAATAATATAGTTAATGCAGAAGATAATTTTTTTGTATATATCATTATTTATAACTTACATATTTGTAAAAATTATATTAAAAAAGCTTTATTTCTCAAGATTGTTTTAAAACTATTTTTCTTCATATAATTTCATATATATCATAACTCTTATACTGTTTTTCTATTATGCTGTTTGATGATATATCTAGGTTGCAGTATCACCCTAAATTTTTCAACAATATTCATCAGGTTCAGCTATATATGTTTTTTTCACTATTTATTATTCAACTTTCTAAGCTATCTATTATTTCATA
>JAAZVM010000078.1 GCA_018623505.1 Patescibacteria group bacterium
AAGATGAAAAATGATATTTTTATACAGCCAAAAGAATATATAATAATTGAAATAATTTTATAGAAAGAATCTATATATAAAAGAGCTTTTAAAAAAGCTCTTTTATTTCTCTATAATCAAATCATTTTAGAAGTAATTTTTGTATTACTTTATTTTTTTGCTCAAAATCTATATTTCACGAATCTATTCAAAGTTTTGATAATATCTTATTTAACTCTCTTTCTATATTTTCTTTTTCTCAATTTTCAAAGTAAGTTTCTAGTATCATAATAGCTTTATCCATATCTTCTCTTCTCTCAAAAAGCTTTTGTTTTATATATTTTTTAGATTTTCATTTTTGTATAAGAAGCCTTATCTTACTATGGATAACTTCTTCTTCCTGTATTATGCTTTGCATTTTTTCTTTGAGTATATAATTTATCTCTTCTATAGAGATTCAACCATATATTTTTCACTTTTCACTTTCTGGTCAAAACTTAGAAATAAGCTTTTCCTCAAGTTTTTTAGGACTAGGATAATACTTTAGATAATACCAGATAGCATAATCTATGATTTTTTGAGAAATTTCCATATTTTAAATTTATTTATTAATTTGAAATTAATATTAATCATACCACTCTCTATAATAATTTGATCAAGAACTCCACACAAACCAAGAGTCAAGTCAGTGAAAGTTTAAAGCTTCTATTTGTCTTCTAAACTTAGTTCTAGTATAAGCAGTTGCTCATTTACACCGAGTACATGTAAATCATTGTAACCAAGGTCTTATTTGATTTAAATCTAGTTTTTCTATTTGTTCTATTGGTTTTTCAGGACTATAGGCTTCACTTATAAGTAAAGTAGTTCATGATAAACTATAAGCATCTAAATCTGAGTTAAAGTTTTCTATTTTTGATTTTAGTTTTTTTATAGAATCATCAAAAATCTCGTAAGGTATATTATCTGGAACAGAGTATCATAAATATCAAGCTCAATAGTGAGATGGATATATCATAGGAGATACATAATCAAAGTTTATCATAAATGTCTCCAAGTTTTGACCAATACTATGAAGATCTATATTTGTAACTAAACCAAATACATCAGCAGATAATTTTAAATCGGGTCTAGCTTCTTTAGTCTTAGTTGTTATGTAAGTAGCAAATTTATCTATCATCTTTGTTTTTCAGTATTTACCATACTCATTTATCAAATCATTTGAAAATGGGAAATATGCTTTACTTATATAACCATCTGATGGAAATCTTACATAGTCATAATTTATTTCATCAAATCATAAATCATAGGCTGCCACTGCTAACTCACTATTATACTGCCATACTTCTTGTGCTCATGCATCTAAATAACTATTTCACTTAAAGTCTGACCAAACCTCTGAAGTATTGTAATTCCATTTTATAGCTAAATCAGGTCTAGTTCTAGATAAATGATTATCTTTAAAAACTACTATCCTTCATATAACATATATGCCTTTTTCGTGCATATATTCTATAAGTGATTCTATATCTTTTATAGTATTATCACTTACTGGTTTTATAGATGAAAAATAACTATCATCAATCTCAAAACTAGTATATCAAGCTACTTCTTTTATATCTATTACTACTGAGTTTATCTCTTTATTTTCTACTAAGTAGTATAGATTTTCAAGTCTATAATCATTAGTAGCTGCATATGCAGTAAAATAAAGAGATTTTACATCTTCTGGAGTTTCTATATGGGTAGTTTTTTCTTCTTCTATTATTATCTCTTCTTCTAATGTTTCTTCTATAATAATTCATGAAGCTGAAACTTCTTCTGACACAACTGTAATACCACTAGAAAAATCAGAAGCATCAGTCTCATCTATTGGTTCACTTATAGAACAAGAGCTTAAAACAATTAAAGCTAGAGTTATTATGTATTTAATCATTTTTTGTTTTTTATTATATATTTATTTTTCAAGGATTATATCCACCACTTTTAACATCAAGTTTTTTTGACCGTTCCAAGAGTCTTCACTTATATCAAAAACTAGGCTTATTTTTGATTTTGATCTTTTTATCTCTTCATAATAATCTCAGAAGTAAAAAGCAAATATCTTAAATCAGTGCTTAGTTGTAAATCTAAGATGATCTCTACCCTTTCATATAAAATCCATTTTTTCATACTCCAGATTTTCTACTATAAAAAGTGGTTTTGGATTACCAAGTCAAAAAGGCTTATATTTATTTACCTCTCTTAAAAAAGAAAATCAAAGCTCTTCAAATTTAACCACTTTATCTACTATTATCTCTTTTTTGTGTTTTGAGAAATCTAGTTTATTTAGCTCATTTATTATCCTTGTTTTAAACTCTGGAAATTTTTCTTTACTTATAGAAAAACCAGCAGCTTGTTTATGTCATCAAAATGCTATAAAATAATCTTTATACTTTTCTAGAGTTGATATCATATCATGAAACTCAGGACTTCTACAACTTGCAACTAGCTTATCTCACTCATCTTTCAAACAAATACATGGTCTATAAAACTGCTCTGTTATTCTACCTGCAACTATACCTATAATACCATGCTCTATAGCAGGAGATATATAAAAAAGTATATTATCATTTTTATTTACCTTGTTTAGTGCATCAAATGTAAACTCTTTTGTTTGATACTTCCTCATTTCATTTAGTTTTTCTATTTCCATTAAAGTAGTATTTATAGTACTACTGTTATTTAGTAACAGATTTACAGCTTTGTAAGCACTATCCATCCTACCAGCTGCATTTAACCTAGGTCATATATGAAATCAGAATATATCAGCATCAAGGTCATCATTTATCTTATCCTCCAGTAATCTTCTTATACCTAAACTTCTAGACTTTTTGATTTGTTTTAATCATTCTATAACTATTATCCTATTTTCTCAAGTAAGTCTCATACAATCAGCAACTGTACCAATAGCTGCTATATCAATAGACTCTTGTATATAAGACTTAGCTTCCTCTTCTTCTAAAAACTCATAAGCTAATGCTTGCATTAGCTTAAAAGCAACTCATGCTCAAGCTAGATTTTTATATAAATAATTACAATCATCTCTTTTAGGATTTATAACTGCAACAGCTTCTTCTGGTATCTTATCAGGTACTGCATGATGGTCAGTAACAATCACATCAACTCATAACTTTTTAGCATGTTTTACTACATCTATATCACGAGTACCACAATCCACAGTAACTATAAGACTTACTCATAAAGAATGAACCTCATCTACAAAATAACTTTTTAAACCATAACCATCTTTTACTCTAT
>JAAZVM010000079.1 GCA_018623505.1 Patescibacteria group bacterium
ATATTTTAAATATGTTAAAGATTTACCAAATGTAGATGAACTACAAAATCTAGAAATAGCAGAAAGCTCTACAATTTATGATAGAAATTGAAAAGAACTGTATAAGATTTTTAAGGAGAAAAGGACATATGTAGAATTTGATAAAATTTCTACAAATATGATTAATGCAATTGTAGCATGAGAAGATAAATGATACTGGGAAAATCCTTGAGTAGATATTGTATGAATTTTTAGAGCTGCTCTTTATTATGCTATTTGAAAAACTGATTGAGTACAAGGTACCTCTACATTAACTCAACAATTGATAAGAAATACAATAATAACAAATGAAAGATCTATAGAAAGAAAGGTAAAGGAAATTTTCCTTGCTTATAACCTAACAAAAGGAGTTTCTAAAGAAAAAATTCTAGAACTATACTTAAATAAAATTTCTTATGGTCATAATGCATTTGGTATAGAAGAAGCAGCAAAAACATTCTTTGATAAGTCTGCTATAGATTTAAATATTTTAGAATCATCTATTTTGGCATCATTACCAAAATGACCTACATACTATTCACCTTACAATCATCAAGATAGAACTGTTTGATATGTTTATTTTTATCCAAAAGAAGATAAAGAAGATATTATAAATATAATTTCAAAATGAGAATCAGAACAAAATAAAGATGTAGTAAATATACTTACTACAAAATTAAGCTCAATTAAATGAAACTGAATAGATTGAAGTGATAAAATAGTTTTATGTTGATTAGAAGAAGATGATTTTAAGGTAAACTATAGCATTGATAAAGATTGATGTAGTGTATTTAAATATAGTGATTTATTAACTTTTTTAAATAATATTAAAATTGAAAGTACTAACTACTTTATAGAATACCAAACTTGAAGAAAAGACTACATACTTCAAAGAATGCTTGAAGATTGATATATAAATTTTGATGAATATAAAGAGTCTATAATAAACTGAATATGATATGATTTTAAACAATCAAAAGAAAACATAAAAGCACCTCACTTTGTTTTTTATGTAAAAGAATATTTAGAAGAAAAATATTGAAAAGAAGTTATAAGTGTTTGATGACTTGAAATATATACAACTTTAGATTTAGATGCACAAGAAAAAGCTGAAGAGATAATTAAAGCTCAAGTAGAAAAAAATACTTTAAATTTTAATGCTAAAAATGCTGCATTAATAAGTATAGATAATTCAAACTGAGATATTGTATCTATGGTATGATGAGTTGATTATTTTGATACTGAAAATAAAGGTAATGTAAATATTATTACGTCTAAACTTCAACCGGGTTCTACATTTAAACCTTTTGTTTATGCTTTAGCTATTTATAATAGTACGATTTGATCAAAAACACCAGTTTATGATTTGGAAACTAGATTTCCTAGTTGATACACACCATGAAACTTTGATGGTGACTTTATGTGAAAAATGAATATTTCTACAGCTCTTAATAATTCAAGAAATATACCTGCAATAAAAATGTTTTATATGGCTTGATGAGAAAACTCTGTAGTAACATTTATGAAAAAACTATGAGTAAAATCTCTAAATACAAACTGACAATATTGAGCTCCTTTAGCACTTTGAACATGAGAAATGACTCCATTAGAATTAGCTGAGGCTTACAGTGTTTTTGCAAATCTATGAAAAAAAGTAGATATAAATCCTATTCTTAAAATAGTAGATACAAAAGGAAATATAATCGAAGAAAAGAAAGAAGCAAAAATGGAGGATGCTGTTAGTCCTGCTCAAAGTTATATAATAAATAAAATTCTAAGTGATAAATCATCTCGTCCAGAATTTTGGAATACATATTTATGACTAAACTGAAGAGAGGTAGCGGCTAAAACTTGAACCTCAACAAAACAATACAAAGAATGATGGAAAGAATACATATTTCCAAGAAACTTATGGACAATTTGATATACTCCTCAATACACTACTGTTGCTTGGGCTTGAAACACAGATTGAACAGAATTGAACTATAGATGAAACTGACTAGAATGAGCTTGACCAATATGGAAAAAATATATGGAATATATTCATACATGAAAAGCAGCAAAAACTTGGTATAAGCAAAAATGAGTGGAAGAATTAAATATTTCTGAAATAACATGATTATTACCAAATCCTGAAAATTATAACAGTAATACTTTAGTTTCTTCATTATTTGTAAATAAACCTACAACTTATGATAATAGTTATAAAACAATTCAAATTGATAGTCTATGTAATTGACTAATTACAGAAAAAACACCAGAAGCAGCTATTAAAACAGCTACAATACTAGAATTTCATTCATTGTTACCAAGTAATTCTAATTGGGAAAATCCAGTTTTAGAATGGGCAAAATCAAATGAAGCAATAGAAAAGTATTGAAGAACTTGAAATACACTAACTTCAGTAACTGATAAGGTTTGTGAAAGACCAGATGTAGATTCTGAAATAATTTTTTGAACAAATATAAAAGAATGATGAGTTTACACAGTTTGAAATAATTATATAGAAGTTGCTTATAAAAGTAGTTCAAAAATAAAACAAATAGATATATTATTAAACTGAGAAGTTAATCAAACATTTACAGAAGAAAATAGTAATAAATGAAACTATGTTTGAAGCTTTTTTATACCTGCAAGCTTAAAAAATTCTCAAGTTAATATAGAAGTAAGGATTGTTGATGAATACTTTTATTCTGTAAGTCAATCTTATAAAGTTATTGTATGATTTAAAGATAATATAAATCCTTCTATTCAAATGGAAAATCCAATTGATAGTAGTATAACTTTATATGACACTGATTATTTTAATCTAAAAGCAAAAGTTATTGACAACTCACAAACTGAAACTGAAATTTTTATAGATTGAGAATTATTTATAAGTCTATGATCTGAAAAAAGAATAGATATTGCTATTAATTGAGAAAGGAATTTAGAAATTTGAGAACATACTATAAAAATTAAATCTACAGATAAAGAGTGAAACGTTTGAGAAAATGACATTAGATTAAGAGTAATAGAAAAATAATTTTAAGTCAAATTAAAAATGAGAATAATTCTCATTTTTAATTTGACTTTTATTTTTATATAAATATCCTAGTTGTATGAGGTTAAAAAAAATCTCAATATTTAAATAATTAATAAATATAATTATGGAAAATTATGAACTCCCATCTATTGTAAAAATAGATAATGAAGCTCC
>JAAZVM010000080.1 GCA_018623505.1 Patescibacteria group bacterium
GATTAATAATTTTTATTTCTTCTCAATAAACTATTACTCAATTTATAAAAATAATCACTTCTCATTTTATTCAGTCTAGTTTATATCTAGTATATCATCTTTCTTGAGTAGTTTGTTTAGATAATTTTTCTACTAATATTTTTCTTATTTCAATAGAAATTGAAGGTGATTTAATAGTTTCTATTAAAGTTTCACTGCTTAATTTTTCCAATATTAATTTTTTTAGTTCTTCTGAAACTAGATTTGATTTAATTATTTCTAACAAATCATTTAGTTTTGAATTTCCTATTAATATTTCTGCTACTTCATTTAAATCTTTACAAAGTCTTATTATTTCTAGAAGTTCTTTATTTAAATTGCTATAAGATTCTAAAAATCTTATTATTCAGTTGTCTTCAATATTAAATTCTAATTTAGGTATTTTTAATGAATTTTTTGGAGTTATTCAATAATCAAGTGGTTTAATTATATTCATTTTTTTATTTTAAAATTATTTAGATGCTAGATTATCTATATTTTATACTATTTGTCAAAAAAAAAAGATAGTTTTTACTATCTTAATTTATCTTCATGTACACTATTGGCTGCAAGACAACCTTCTGCTGCACTCATAATAGTTTGCTTAAACTTATTACTATTTGTAGTTACGTCTCAAGCTGCATAAAGTCATTTTACAGAAGTTTCTTGTCTGGCATCAACTATAAGACATCATTCTTCATCTTTATTTACTCCTAGAGCGTCTACAAGAGAAGTATTTGGAATAGTTCAAACTGCTACGAAAATCCCGTCAGCTTTTAATTCTTTTCAAGATTTAAGTTTTACTCATGTCATTCAAAGTGCATCTCAAACTACTTCATCAACTTCTTCGTTTAAAACCATTTCTATATTTTCTCTTTCTTTTACTTTTTCTATCCAAGAGTTTTCTGCTCTAAAAGTATCTCTTCTATGTACTAAGTATACTTTGTTACATATATCTGCTAAATAAAGGCTTTCAGTTACGGCAGTATTTCATCCACCAACTATGATTACATCTCTATTTCTAAAAAACATACCATCACAAGTAGCACAGTAACTTACTCATTTTCACATAAATTCTTTTTCACCTGTAACTCATAAATGTCTATGATTATTTCAAGTTGCTAGAATTACATATTTTGAAGTAAATTCATTTCAAGAAGCTGTAGTAACCAAGAATTTGTCATCTTCTTTTTTTATACAAGTAACCATTTCGTTTATTATCTCACTTCCAGATTCTACTGCATGATCTTTAAATGAATCCATTATTTCTTTTCAAGGTGCTGATTGTACTCAAGGCCAGTTTTCGACTCTATGAGAAGTTGCTAATGCTCAACCCGGTTGAGCTCATATTATAAGATTTTTAAGTTTATATCTACTTGCATACATACCTGCTGGGTAACCAGCACTTCAAGCTCATACAACTATTAAATCATAAGTATTATTATTCGTCATAATTTTTTTTTAATTTTCAAAGTTAAATAATTTATATTATTTATGCTATTATAATATCAATTTACTATATTTTGTAAAGTAATTTTTATTAAAATGAGAATTTTTCTCATTTTAAATTCTTGATTAAGCAAAAAAAAAGGTTAGAATTAATAAGCAATATAAGATTAATAAATATATGAATCATAGAAAAAAATCTCAAAGAGAATTAGAACAAATTCAACAAAATTTAGAGTATTCATGACAAGAGCTTAGAGTTTTTGTGGCAGATATACTTCCAGAAGATGTACTTATAAGAAAGACTATGGAAGACAGGATGATAGAGCTTGAAAATCTTGTAAATACATATGGTTGAGTAGTTATAGTAAAACATATACAAAATAAGTCAGTTCCAGATTATAAAACATTTATATGAGAGTGAAGACTAGATGAAATCATAGAAGAGATGCAAAGAGAGGAATCAAACGTGCTTATACTTTGAAATATACTTAAAGCAAAGCAAATCTATGCTATAAATGAAAAACTAAAACCAATTTGAGCAAAAGCTTGGGATAGGATAGACTTGATACTTAAAATATTTGAAAGAAATGCAAAAAGTAGAGAAGCGAAACTTCAGATAGAACTAGCATCAATAAAACATATGTGACCTCGTATTTTTGATATGGGGATGGAACTTTGAAAACAATGATGAAAAGGTAGTTGAGAGACTAATACTGAGATAATGAAAAGACACCTTCAAAGAAGAGAGTTATCTATAAGAAAAGAACTAGATACTTATGCTAAAGTTAGACAACAGCATAGACAAGGTAGATCTAGAAAATGACTTTTTACAGTATGAGTAGTAGGTTATACAAATGCTGGTAAATCAACACTTACTAATTCTCTTACTAATAAATGAGTTTTAGCTGAAGATAAGCTTTTTGCAACTCTTGGTACGAGTGTTTGAAAGATGTTTGTAGAAGCTAGTTATGATGAAAAAACTTGAGTTTACTTGCCTCCAAAAGAAGTACTTATAAATGATACTATTTGATTTATAAGAGAACTTCCTCCTATGCTTATAGAAGCTTTTAAATCAACTCTTGAAGACTCTATAGAATCCGATTTATTGCTTCATGTAATTGATTGTAGTGATCCAAAAATGGAGTTGAAAATAGATGTAGTAGAGGAAATACTTGAAAAAATAGAAGCGAAACAAGATAGGGTTTATGTTTTTAATAAGTTTGATTTACTTCCAGAATGAGAATTTACTTTATGAGAAGGTGATGATAAAAAAATTTTTACCTCAAAAAAAGATTATCTAATGGAAAAGTATAAAAACTTAAATCCGGTTTTTATTTCAGCTGCAAATAAAGATAATCTAGAAGTGTTAAAAGAAAAAATTTTAAGTTTTAGTAAATAGTTATGGATAAAATATATATCTATATAATAATCTGAGTTTTTATATGAGTATTGGCTTTTTGAGTAAGTGTAGTTTTAAAGTTTTCTAAAAAAAGAAAACTTACTACAGATCAAAAAAGACATTTTAAAAAACATTTTAATAAGATAAAAAAATCCAGCTGAAATAAGGAAAAAATAATATATTATGATAAACTTTATCATAATATATTGAAAACATTGGGCTATGAGTGAACTTTTTGAGAGATACTTAGATCTTATCCAAATGAAATAAATAATATAGATAAAATATTTCACTTGCATAAACTTAGAAATAAGCTAGTTCATGAACTAGATACTATAAGTGAC
>JAAZVM010000081.1 GCA_018623505.1 Patescibacteria group bacterium
AATTGACCAGTTGATATGAGAATATATTACTCTTTAGATTTTGATAATAATATATCTATGATAAATGTTATGGCTTATTCTCAAGATATTAATGATTTTGACATGGAAGTTCAAAAACTTATTTGAAAAAATATAAGCGAAATTGAAACTATTGAATTAACTTGAACAGAAGAACAAATAGAAGCTTTTAAAAATGCATTTAAAAATTAAAAAATACTATACTTTCTATAGTATTTTTTTTGACTTTAAAGATTATATTAATAAAATAAATAAGTAATTTAAATTATAAATAATTATAAAAATGAAATATTTATTAGCGATATTAACAATAGCATTCTTAGTTTCATGTTCTAACGAAGAAGTTGAACAAATAGTAGTTGTAGAAGAAACTACTATGGAAGTAAATGAAGATATAAATAGTGAAATGGAAAACTTAGAAGTAGAAACTAATGAAGTAGAAACTACTCAGGAAGAAAACAATGTAATTTTAATAGATGCAAATTATACTAACCCTAATGGATTAGTAGATATGACTGTAGAATACACTTTATGAGATAATGAAGAGATAACTTCTATAGAAGTTAAGGCTACTACTTATGATGTAACTGATTTCAATACTGAAGTTCAAAAACTTGTAGGTTTAACTATAGAAGAGGCTCAAAATGCTGAAATCTCAGGATGATCACTTACTACTGAAGCATTTAAAGAAGCTTTAAAATAATATAATAATATGAATTTTTCAGAAAAATTACTATGATCTATACTTTTTATAGATATAAAAGATGATATAGAAATAGATAACGATTTTATACAAAATTGTTTTGATGAAGTAAAGATTTTTGAAAAAAAATACTCTAGATTTATAAAATGAAACTTATTATACAATCTAAACAAAACTAAAAGCTCTCATTTAAATTGAGAGCTTTTAGCAATGATAAACCTTTCAAATAAAGTTTCTGAACTTACTGATTGATACTTTGATATAACAGTTCTGCCCTTTTTAGAAAATATATGATACGGTATAGAAAAAGAAACTTTAAAACAAAATTATGGTTATAAAAACATTAAGATAATAGGTGACGAAATAAGACTAGAAAATGAAGTTTCAATAGATTTATGAGCAGTTGGTAAATGATATATAGTAGATACTTTATACAAAAAACTAGATAAAAAATATGAAAATTTTATCATAAATTTTTGATGAGATATAAAAGTAAAATGAAAACATAAGATATACCTAGAAGACCCTCTAGATGATAAAAAATATATCTGAGATATAACTCTAGAAAATGAATCTATTTCATCCTCTTCGTCAAATAAAAGAAAAACTAAATCATGACATCACCTGATAAATCCAAAATGATGAAAATCTCAAAATGATAAATTGACTGTCTTTGTAAAACATAAACTAGGAAGTTTTTCAGATATATTTTCAACTGCGATTTTTGTAACTCCCTTAAATACTTCTTTAACACTTTTGAATAAAATAAAGTGAATAGATGCTTTGATTATTTGAAATGATTGAAAAATCTATAAAACAAAATGATTTAATTCCAATTTGTATATAAAATGATAAAAGATGTAAAAGTAATTCCTTGATGTATAAGTTGTAAAAACTGTGAGACTGTTTGTCCAAAGGTATTTAAGGTTGCACCAAAATCAAAAATTATAAGCCATGATTATGATTGAATAGAATCAGAAATACTTATGGCTGAAGCTATGTGTCCTGTAAACGTGATAAAAGTAGATAAAAAGTGAGATGTAAAAATAAGCTTTAAAGAAGCAAAAGTACTTGAAAAGAAAATGCTAAATCACGATGTACTTGAAATAACATTTTCTACTAAAAAGTTTAAGTTTAAAGCAGGCCAATATATATCTTTACAACAAAAAGATTTAGTTGGTAAGTTTTCTCGCTCATACTCTATAGCAAAAGCTGATGAAAATAGTTTTACTCTAAATGTAAAATTATTAAACAAATGAAGATGATCTAAGTTTTTAAGAAACTTAAAAATAAATGATAAAGTAACTTACCTATGAGCTTTATGAAGTTTTTATCTAAAAAATACAGATAATAAAAAAGTATTTATAGCAACAGGTACATGACTAGCTCCAATGATAGCTATGCTTGATAAAGCTGATCCTAAAATAGATAAAACAGTTATATTTTGAGTAAGATATGAAGAAGATTTATACTATATAGAAGAGCTGAAAAAATATGAAAATACAAAAGTAATCATAAAAGTATCAAGACCAGGAGAAAAATATAAAAAAAATAAATGAAGAGTAACAGATGAATTATCACATATAAAAGAAAACGATGAAGTTTATATATGTGGTAACCCTGAAATGGTAGAATCAGTTAAAGAATGACTAATAAATAGAGGTCATAGTGAAAAACTTATTTTCAATGAAAGCTTTACTATTTCTAGAGTTTATCCTTGATTTTGGAAAGATATAATTTTTAACTGAAATATACCATGAATAAATATATTTTCATGGCTAGTTATAATATTTTCTCTTACTTTTATTCCCTTTTCTTGGTTTTATAACTCTATAAATAATAATCTATACGGAACTTATCTATGATTAGATAACTTCATGTGATTTATGTATGATTTATCTTGGTGGTCTGTGGTTTTTGTAATGGCAATTAGACCATTATCAGACTTATTTCCGAAACTTGGTATATTAAATAAACTAGTGAGCTTAAGAAAGTCTTTTTGAATACTATCATCAAGTATAATTGTAGTAAACTTTATATGACCAATGATATTAGATACTAGTAAAGTTTTATCTTATTTTTCAATGTCTAAATGGTGATTTTATATGCCAATAAATAATAGACTTAGCGAAATAACTGCTTTGATATTACTTTTTACATCAAATCATTTATCACAAGTAAAACTTGGTATATGGTGGAAAAGGATACAAAGAACAAGTTATATATATTTTATAACTTGATGAATTGCAGCTTGACTATATGCACCACTAAAAATTTATCCGTATATGGCAGTTGTTATAGTATTATGGTTCTTAGCTTTGACTTGATTAAAAATCTGGAAGTAAAAAAGATTAGAGTTTTCTAATCTTTTTTTTATAATAGTCTCATTAAATAATTAAAAATAAATATGAGTTTTAAAGAAAAAATAAAAGATATATGACAAATGGTATTACTTAAAAGTA
>JAAZVM010000082.1 GCA_018623505.1 Patescibacteria group bacterium
TAAAACAAGAGGTTTTTCAAATGGATGATGTTAACTCTATTACTATAAAAAAATATTAATTATATAATCCCATGATCTTCAAGAGTTTCTATCTGACTTTTGTTTAAAATCATACTTAATTCTTTTTTATCCACATCTTTTAATTTATCTATATTTATATACTTTTTAAGTATTTTTTGCCTTGTTTTAGGTCAAAAACCCGGCAGAGATTCTAGTATATTTTTTTTCATAGATTTTATTCTAGAGTCTCTATTAAAGGTTATTGCAAATCTATGTGCTTCATCTCTTATTTTTTGTACCATTTTAAGTTCTAATGCCTCTTTGCTTAGAACGATTCTTTCAAATTTTCAAGATTTATCCATTATAAATAGCTCTTCTTCTTTTTTTGCTATAGATACTATTTGTAGTTTATTTATTATTTCTTCATTTTCTATACTTCTAAATGAGTTTACTATTTCTACCACGCTGGATAATTGTCATTTTCAACCATCTATTATTATTAGGTCCGGAAGCTCTTTTGTATTTACTATTTCTTTTAGTCTTCTGGTAATTACTTCTCTCATAGAATCAAAATCGTTTATTTTTTGTTCTTCTAGTTCTTTTATCCTATATTTTCTATATTTGCTTGGATTTGTTTTTCAATTTTCTATTATAGACCTACTAGCTACTGTATGATTTCAAGATATATGACTTATATCATTACACTCAAAAATTATATTTTTATTTATTTGTTTATAATTCAATAATTCCAATAAATTTATCATATTTTGCTTTGTGAATCATTTTGTTGAAAGTGAATTTATATAAGATTTATATGCGTATTCATATATGTTTTTATAACACAAATCTAGTAAATCTTTTTTTGCTCATATTTTCGGCTGCTCTGTTTTTATATTTTTATTTAATTCTTTTATTTCAAAAGGGAGAATGTATTTATTTTTGATATTAATATTCTCTACATAAATTTTTTCTATAAAGTTTCTAATTATCTCTTCTTTTTCCTCTTCTAGATTATTTTTTATATCGTAGTTATAAAAACCAGTGATTTTACTATCCCTGATTTCTATATGTCATATATAAAAATTATCGTATTTTTCTATGTAGTTTATGATGTCATAATCTCAATCAACTATATCTCTTACTATCTGTCTTTCCTCTAAGGATTTTATAGAAATGATATCTTGCTTTATTTTTTCGGCTTCTTCAAAAAGTAGTTTACTAGCTTTTTCTTTCATTTTTATTTCTAGTTCTTTTTTTATCTCACTAGTATTTCACTTCAAGAAATTTTTAATTAGATCAATGCTTTCTCTATACTCTTTTATCTTACTAGACTCTTTCATGCAAGGTCAACTACATCTTTTTATATAGTAATCCATACAGGGGATTTTTGTATTTCAAATATTGCTTATTTCTATATTCTCTCAGCTTTTTTTGAAGTTTAGATTACAGCTTCTGTATCAAAAAATTTTCTTTGAGATTTTCAGTATATTGTTTACATATGAAGTTGAGGTGTATGGTCAGAAATAAGTGCCAGTTTTAGTTTTTTGTCTTGTTTTTATTATTTTGGGGATAAACTCATTTGTTATCTTTATATAAATATGATTTTTCCCATCTTTCATAAGTATGTTGTACTTAGGAGAGTGTTTTTTTATGAGAGTTGTTTCTAGTATTAAGCTTTCTGTTTCATTGTTGGTTATTATAGTCTTTATATCTTTTATCTGATCTACCATTTTTTGCTTCGCAAAATTTAGCTTTCATTTTCAGTTAAAGTAAGAGTTTACTCTAGAAAATAAATTTACAGACTTTCAAATATATATTATTTCTCACTCACTATTAAAAAACTGGTAGATACCAGGTGATTTATCTATATTTTTCAGTTTATTTTCTAGATTTTTTGTCATTTCTTACCTCAAATCAATAGTATTTTCTTTATTTTCTATTTTTCTTATTCTTTCGTGAATTATTTGTTCTCTAGAGTTCTCTGATTTAGATTTCTCTAGGTAATTTCAAACTACTCAACCAAGAGCATCCATTATCATATCAAATTTATCACTTTCCATGTTGTCTAAATCTTCTTGCATTTCACTTGTAGCTTCAATTAAATCTAGAGCTTTATATGGTTTTATGGCATCCTTAAGTACAAAAGAATCATCTCATATCTTATGAATAACAAGATCTCATTTTCATAGTGTTTTATCTATTACTCAGTCTTGCTCTACTCATATTCATTCTATATTATCAAAACTTAGTGTGTCACTATTACTTTTAAATAGAGACCATTCTAGCCAGACTACTCCATGATTTGTAACTATCCATACATCATTGTACCAGTCGAAAATATCATAAATTATATTTATATATATTATAAAAAGATATATCTCAAAAAATACAAAAGGTGTAACTGTTTGTATTAAAATAGAGTTATAAAAAATAAAAACAGGCACTCAAACTAAAAGTAGCATTTTGAAAAATATGCTTTTTAGTATTATGACAGGATGAGTATGAATTACGTCTATTATATCGTGTCATTCTGGAGTATATTTTTTAAAGAAAAAAGTATCAAATTTATTCATAATCTACATATTTTTTATATTTATCTATATTTTATATAAATAAACTTGAAATTCAATAATTTTATTTTATATTTAAAAAAATGTTTAAAAATTAATATGTTGTTAATATGAGTTTAGATAGTGGTGTTAGGGCTTCAGAAGTTCAAGAACCTCAAGGGGAGTCAGGAATTAATTTAGATTTAAGTGAAAATAGTGCTCAAGCAAATATAAGTGAAATTAGTAATCAAGTAAATATAAGTAAAAATGGTGCTTTAAATGTTTTAGAAAATATTAATATTTATAATTCAGCAAATAAAGTCTTATGAAGAAGTTTTGTACATAACTGAGAAACTGTGATTGTTAACAAGGAAGGTAGACTTATTGTTTTAACTTGATCTTATTTTGAAAAATTTTGATTCGATAAAGCTATGTTTGATGATAAATGAAATTCTAGACAGCTTTCAACGCAAGCTATAATCGATATTTTTGATTTATTTTGTATTAAATAAAGTTATGAATTTTTTACATAGAAAATTTAATGATTTAGATTATCAAATTACTAAAGAAGAAAGCTATAAAATTTCCAATCTTTTTTATTCTTTTTGATTTAAATTAACTGAAAATGAA
>JAAZVM010000083.1 GCA_018623505.1 Patescibacteria group bacterium
ATACTTTATTTTTATTTTATGATAAAAAAAATATTTTTATTTTTAATTATTTTATCCACTTGATATACTGTTGCTGTTTTTAAAGCTCCTGTTTTTGCTGATAATCTAGCTAAAACTTTTAATTTATGAGATTTAAACAGCATAATTAGGGATATATGAATCACTCTTTTTGGTATCTCTGATACTCTACCAAGTCCTGATAAAATAGTCCAAGAGTATAATAAAGCTCTATCTTGAGCTATAGAGGCAAAAAATAAAGCTGTTGATTGAGTTAATACTGTAAAAGAATGAATTGATACAGTTAGGACTACTATGAGTTGAGCTGTAGATTCATATAATGATATAAAGTGAAATATAGTTGAGATAAAACAAGGTATTGATAATACTATAGAAACAGTTAATAATACAGCAGATATGATAAATAATTTTTCAGAATCAATAAATGAAACTTTATCATGAAGCAATTTAAATAATTAATATAAATTAAAAATGATCCTTTCAGATACTAAAATAAGAGAATATTTAAACTCTTGAGAATTAAAAGTTGATTCAATGCTTGATTATGATATTGATAAACAAATATGACCTGCCAGCTTAGATTTTAGACTTGGATGAACTTTTAAAATATATAGAAAATCTAGACAAACTGTTATAGATAGTAAAGTTTGAATAGAAAAAGAACATGTTGAAACTATAAAACTTCAAAAATGAGATATGTTTGTTTTACACCCATGAGATTTCGTTTTGTGAGCTACTGTTGAAAAAATAAGAGTTCCTTATGATTTAGTTGCTAGATGTGAATGAAGAAGTAGTTTATGAAGATTATGAATTATTATTCATAGTACGGCAGGTTTTATAGATCCTTGATTTTCATGAACTATAACTTTAGAAATGACTAATATTAACGAAGTTCCAGTTGCTTTGTACGTATGAGATAGGGTATGACAATTTGCTTTTGAATTAATATCTGGAGATGTAGAAAATACTTATGATAAAAGACTTTGAAGTAAATATATGGGTCAAATTGACCCAGAAGAAAGTAGAAAGTCTAATGATTTATATTAATAACCGGTCTTATGACTGGTTTTGTGTTTATTTAATAATTAATTTTTGTGAAAAAATATTTTATAAAAACATTTTGATGTTCGATGAATCAAGCTGATAGTGAAAAAGTAAATATGATTATGCTTCAGTCAGGTTTTATGGTTACACTTGACTGGAAAGATGCTGATTTAGTAATTTTTAATACATGTAGTGTAAGACAAAAATGAGAAGATAGAGTTTTTTGATTTATAGAAGAGATATATAGAGAAAACAATAAAAGAGATACACATAAAATCAAAATAGGTATAACTTGATGTATGGTTAGAAAAACTTGAATTGATTGAAAATACTTAGATGATTATAAAAGAGATAGACATAAAAGTAAGGTTATAACTTTACTTAATGATAAAAGTGAAATTTTTAATAACGATGATAAACTATTCCCAAGAAATAACAATAAGATTGATTTTGTATTTAGAATTGAAGATACTAAATTTATTCCTTTGATTTTAACCCATATTTACTGAGAAAGTATAGGTAATGAAAATAAATATGATGATTACTTAAAATCAAAACAATTGAGAGAAAATCCATATTCTGCAACAATAATTATTCAAACATGATGTGATAATTATTGTACTTTCTGTATAGTCCCATATACTAGATGATCAGAAGTTTCTAGACCAATAGATGATATAGTTAATGAAGCAAAAGAAGCTGTTTCTAAATGAGCTAAGGAGATAACTTTAGTATGACAAAATGTAAACTCTTATGGAAAACAATTTGTTGATAAAAAGTTTTGGAATAAAGAAAAAGGGAAGTGGAACGAATGATTATGAAAATCCCCTTTTAGGCAACTTCTTGAAAAGTTAGATAAAATAGAATGACTAGATAGGATAAGATTTACATCTAGTAATCCTCATGATATGACTCAAGATATACTTGATGCTCATTTTGATTTAGAAAAAACCTGTAACTATCTTCATTTTGCATTGCAATCATGAAATAATCAGATGCTAAAAAAAATGAATAGAAAACATACTTATGAAGACTTTAAGAAACAAGTGGAATACTTAAGGTCTAAAGATCCAAGCTTTTCTATTTCAACAGATATAATTGTATGATATAGTTGAGAAACTGAAGAGATGTTTTTAGATACAGTAAAAGCCTTTGAAGAGTGTGAGTTTGATTTTACTTACAATGCTAGATATAGTGTAAGGACATGAACTATCGCAGCCAAGATGTTTCCTGATGATATATCTGATGAAATAAAAGCTGAAAGATGGCATTATCTTAATGATAAGCTACTTGAAAATGTTACAAAAAGAAATAGTTTAATTATTTGAAATATAGAAGAAGTTCTGGTATCATGAATAAAAGATGATTATTTTTGCTGAAGAACTAGGAATTTCAAAGAAATTTATTTCAAATGAGAATGAATAAAAGTTTGAGACCTAGTTAAAGTTAAAATATTATCATCAGATAGATATGTTTTAAATTGAGAACTAATTTAGTATGCTAAACTCTCCTAACAATACTTCGAATACTTATACTCAAACAAGAAAATTTATAGAAAAACTAAATAAGACTTCTGAAAAATTTTCTAAAAGAGTTTTAGATATATTATCATGAAATTATGATTCTTTTGATTATAATTTTAAGTCTAATGATAATTATGTATGATTAAAAGATATTATGCAAAAATATTTATCTTCATTAATAAATGATTGATTTAATGAATATGATTTTTTAGATTCTTATAATGAATCAATTACAACTGATTTATCTAAACCTAATTCTGAAGCATTATTAAACAAAAATAAATTAAAAAATAAAATTGATAAAAACTTAATAATTCATCTAAGATGAATATTTGGAGAATTTTTATTTAGATCAAATCAAAACATCGATGATATAGATTTTAAATCTGATGAGTCAATAAAAATAATGAAATCTGTAGTTAAGGACTTTATATTAATCATACTTACTTTTTGAGATTCTGTTTCTATTGATTTTGTTAATAAATCGCTAAGACAATGAAGTGTTGAAGTTAGAAAATCATACAATAGTTTTTATAATGTATCTTGAGAGTTATCAAAAAAAGAAGA
>JAAZVM010000084.1 GCA_018623505.1 Patescibacteria group bacterium
ACTCTAAAGTATAAATATATAATCCTAAATCGTTATCTACTATAGAATAACTTTTTAAAGACATGTAAAAATCTAAGATTTCTTTTTCTTCAACTATAATCAATTTTGATAAAATCATTTAAAAACATAATAATAAATATAATATAAACCCAGCATAATTCATAATTATTTTTTGTAAAGTAAACTTGTAAATTTTGGCATTTTTAATAGAATTTCTAAGTTATAAATTAAAGAAAAATCTGATGAATTCATTTTTAATACAAATATTTACATTTGGAATAACTACCTTTGTTATATGAATGGTTGTAATACCTTACTTTATAAAATTTCTAATAAATTTTAAACTTGGTAAACAGATAAGAGAAGAAGCTACAGTTTGAAAAGCTACAGAATTTGCAAAACTTCATAAGAAAAAAACAGGTACTCCAACTATGTGATGAGCTATAATTTTAATAATAACGTTTGCAATGGTTATAGTAAGTATAATTGCTCAAAAAACATGACTTATAAACAATAGCTTGCTAAATCAAAGAGAAACTTACCTGTCACTTTTTACCTTATTTTCAGTATGATTTTTATGACTAATAGATGATTATATGAACATAAAATGAATCTGAAGAACAAAATGATTATCAGCTAGATTTAAAATGCTATGGCTTATAATCTTTTGATTAGCTTGAGCATTATGGTTTTACTTTAAACTAGACTGGGGAAATGTATGATTAAATCTATGATTTATAGACGAGATAAATTTATGAGCTTGGTTTATAGCTTTATTTATATTTGTAATAATTGCTAGTGCAAATAGTGTAAATATAACTGATTGACTAGATTGACTTGCTGGATGATTACTTTTATTTGCCTATAGTGTGTATGCTTATATAACTTTTGATCAAGGATTATTTCTACTTTCTACTTTATGTATAACTATTGTTTGAGCACTTATAGCATTTCTATGGTTCAACGTAAAACCAGCAAAGTTTTATATGTGAGATGTCGGTAGTTTAGCTCTTTGAGCAAATCTGTGAATAATGGCAATGCTTACAAATACTATATACATACTTTTTATAGTTTGAGCTATATTTATATTTGAAACATTATCAGTTATGATACAGTTAACAAGTAAAAAACTTAGAAACGGTAAAAAGATTTTCAAAATAGCTCCTTTCCATCATCACCTTGAAGCTATTTGATGGAGTGAAGAAAATGTAGTATTTAGACTTTGGCTTATTGGTCTAGTACTTTCTTCATTTGCAATTATTATTTACATGCTATTAAAATAATAAATATTATGTGATTTAAAATGATAAACGAAAGCTTTGAGTGTGAAAATTGCTCAAAACTTATAGAAAAACACCCTGAATGAAGTGCCAGAAATCACTGTCATTTTTGCCTATATAGTAAACATCTAGACAAAGACTTTCCTTGAGATAGACTATCAACTTGCGAAGCAATGATGAAACCTGTAGATATAGATAATAAGAAAAATAAATGATGGATGATAAAACATAAATGCACCAAATGCTGAAAAGAGATATTAAATAAAATAGCACCAGATGACAATTTTATAGATTTTATAAACAAAAGAAATAAGTTGATATAAAAAAGCCAGCATCAAGCTGGCTTATAAATTATAAAAAAATAACATAACAAGAGACAAAAACATATTATTATGTAATTTATTATAAATATTCTATACTGTTTTATTTTTAATTTATAATCATTATGTTTAATTATAAGGTTTTTTTTCTGTAAAAAAGAAAATATTAAATCTGACCTAACTAACAAAAATGAAAATACTAAAGCCAGAATAAAATCTAAAATAGACATCATAAAAAACTCTCCTTTAAAAATTTATTAATTTCGAAGTCTTAAAAGTACTATACTAAATATAATAAAATTATCAATAAATTTTAAACTTATGAATCTAGAAAAAACAATATCGAAATATTACACAGAAGATGAACCTATAATACTTGCCTGCTCTACTTGACCTGACAGCATGTATATACTTTATAATCTACTTGAAACAAAGTATGCAAAAAACATAGTTGCATGCTATTTTAATCATAAACTTAGACTAGAATCAGATAAAGAAGAAGAGTTTTTAGAAAGACTTTGAAAAGAAAAATGATTCAAAGTAGAGATAGCAAGCTGAAATATAAAAGATATAAGAGATAAGTTCTATCCTAGTATGGGTATAGAAGAAGTAGCCAGAAATAAAAGATATGAATTTTTTAATGCAATTTTAAATATTTATAATGCTGATAAAGTGATTACATGACATCACTTGGATGATAAAATAGAGACTTTTTTCTTTAACCTAGCAAGAGGTACTAAACTTACATGACTTATAAATATGACTGAAAAATCATGAGCTATTATAAGACCATTACTAAACATAGAAAAAAAAGATATTGTAGATTATCTAGATAAAAATAATTTAAAGTATTTTATAGATGAGACAAATCATGATACAACTATAACTAGAAATAAACTAAGACACGATATAATCCCACAGTTTGAAAAAGTAAATAAAAACTATAAGCAAAATATAAATAATCTAACAAATTATTTAGAAGAAGTAAAAAATCATATAGAAAAGGAAGTAGAAGACTTCCTAGAGGAACAGTGAATACAAATCTTTAACTCAGCAAAGTATAAAATAAATACACTAGAAATATATTGATACTTTTATGTAAAAGCCTTCAATTCCCTATCTAGTTTATTACAAAAAGAAGTAATAAAAAACATATACTTCAAAACAAACTGAAACTCAACTATAGGTCTTAGTGAAGCAAATATAGAAGAAGTTATAAAATTTATAAACTGAAAAAACAACAAAACCATAAAAGAAATAAAAGAAATGAAGCTAATAAAAGAAAATGAAATAATTGTGTTTTAAAAAAAGTGTAACCCCAAAATTTGGGGTACACTATATAATTAAGAATATAGAAATCTATTTAATACCAAAGAACATCATTAAAAGACGATCTGTACTTTCTTCAGGAAATTCCTTACGTAAACTTCTTAATCTGTACATATTAAACGCAAATTTAATTAAAAGGTATAACATTAACAGAGCAATGAAGAAAATAGTAAGTCCAAATATCAATTGTAAATATTCCATAAACACCCTCCTTTTTATA
>JAAZVM010000085.1 GCA_018623505.1 Patescibacteria group bacterium
AGTAATATTTTTTTTATATTCATATATTTTTATTAATAAAAAATAATTTACAAAAATATACTTTTTATATATAATAAAACAAATAAATTATAAATTGTAGTTATGAAAGATTTCTTGAAAAAATATCACAATAAAAATATTATGTGAAATGCATGAATAATAGTGGCAAGTTTAGTTCTAGCTTTTGGTATAAACGAGTTTTTAGTAGACTGAACTAGTTTATGAAATAATCTAAAAGCATCAGTAATAAACTCAAGTGATATAGAAAATAGGGCCGATGTTTATTTAGAAAATTCTGAAAATACTATAAGTTTAAAAAACTCAAAAAGTATGGTTTGAGTAGAAAATATAAGAACTACAATATCATATAATCCAGCAGAAGTTAGCTTTTCAAGTATAAAATCAGAAGTATGAGAAGTTGTAGAGCTTTGAGATTGAGAAAATTGACTAAATACAATTATAATTGTAGTATCTTGAGAAGATATAGAAAAAAATAGTAAATTACTAGAAATAGAAACTAAAAAGGATACAAAGGTATGAATAAATATACTTAATACTTCTTTTAAAGATAAAACTTGAGAAGTTTATAACCTTAGTACATCTTGAATTATATACTAAAATATCCTGATAAATCAGGATATTTTTAAATTAAAAAATAAAATTATAAAATGAAAATAATAGATACACATTGTCATCCATATTTAAATAAAGAAAAAGATAAGGAAGTTATAATAAAAAACTTCTTTGAAAATGGATGAGAATATATGATAGTTATATGAACTGACTTGAAAAGTTCTAAGACAGCTTTAGAAATAGCTAATTCAAATGATAGAATATTTGCAACAGTCTGAATACATCCATGCGATGTTTTTAATCTTGATTTGCAAGAAAGTATAAAAAAATTATCTGATTATATAGAAAATAATAGAGAAAAAATAGTAGCTATTTGAGAGTGTTGACTTGATTATTATCGGATAGTAAGAGATGAGAAAATAGAAAAAATGGACGAAAATAAAAAAGAAAAAGCCATAAAACTTAAAAAAGAAATTCAAGCATTATTTTTTAAAGCTCAAATAGAGCTAGCAAAAAAATATAACTTACCTATAATAATTCACAATAGAGAAAGTAGAGACGATGTTTTATCTATACTAAAAGAAACTTGATTTAAAAAATTTGTATTCCACTGTTATAGTGAAGACTTAGAGTATGCAAAAAAACTTATAGATTTTTCTAGTGAGTGTAAACTTAGTTTTTCATGAATAGTTACTTTCAAAAATGCTATTTGAGTACAAGAGACAGCAAGAGAAATAGATATAAAATATATATTATCAGAAACAGATAGTCCATATCTTACTCCTACTCCTTTTAGATGAAAAGAAGAAAATGAACCATTTTTTACAAAATATGTGATAGAACATATAGCAAAAATAAGATGAGATAAATTAGAAACATTTTCAGAAACTATATATAATAATGCTGTTGATTTTTTTAAAATAAAAAAGTAATATTTACTTTTAGATTTTTTTATGTATTATTTAGTAAATTATAATTAATAAATTAAATATATATATGTGTGTCAATATATCAGACATATGAGTTTTTGAATTAAATCAAGATTCAACACAAAGCAATAGAATAGAAAGTAGTATTACTGAATGAATAAGCGAAAGATGTGCGATAATAATTGATGATCACTGAATAATAGAAAAATGAATAGAATCTTGATTAGCATATGAAGAATGATTTACGGTTGATATAAAAAATACAGGAATTAGAGATGATTGATTTTTTATAGAAAAACTTAGTAATTGAAGCTATGTATTAAAAGTTTTCATAGCAAACCCTAGCTATGTAATAAAAAACCATACTTCTTACCATGATTTCTTAATACAAAATAATATAGCTTGAGATAAAGTAATAAACTACGAATTATCTAAAGTTTTATTTTCATTGGATCCATGACAAATGAGAAATAGCATATGAATAACTATTACAATAGATAAAGATTTTAAAATTGTTTGAAATTCAGATATAAAACCATGTATATTTAAAAATATATGAGCATCTGAGATATTTTTACCAGATCAGTTTAGTGGAGAACTAATAAGACAATTAGAACTACTTAAAGAAATCCATAATTGATTAAAGATGAAAATGGGATTAAGTTACTATGAAAAAGAAAGAGAAGAAGAAATACATATACAGACAATTATGGTTTTAGCTAATATAGAATTTGCTAAATTCCAGGCTAAAAATTATCCTTGATTTTGATTTTTTATAAATAAATTAGGAGAATGAAAAGCTATGTCTTATGTTTCAAATATACCAATATATAATCAAAGTATAAGGCAAGAAATGTATAGCTATGGCACATCTCCATTAAATAAATTATCAGCTTTTGCACTAATATGACAATTATATTGATATATAAACTGATGATATTATTATAATGATAGAGAAGTATTAGAAATGATAGAATTAATGAATAAAACAAGAAAAAGTAAGACATAAGTCTTACTTTTTCTTGTTTTCAAAATACTCTTTTGTAGAAGCAAATACTTCTCTAAATCATTCCGGATCACCATAATCAGCAAAATGATTTTGCCAATCATGACCTCATTTCATAGATTTTGCTGCTTTTATAGGACACCAATATTTTTCTGTTTTTCATGCAACTTCAACAGCATAAGATAAAAATCAATTTACATAAGAACAATATAAACAATTTATCTTTTGAATCCAGTTTAGATAATCAAGGTGCTTTCTATCAAAAGTTATATAATCTGACCTTTTAGTTAATGGTATACCATATAATCTAATCGCAGTTTGTTGATAAATAAATAAGAAAATATCTAGAAATACAACTGGAACTATCATAGAATAAATAAATGGCATAGATAGTATTTCCCTAACTCTAGCAGAAAAAATACTATCAAAAACTGACTTTTTAAATAGTTTATTTGCTTTTTTAGCTTCATCAGAAAAAACTACTTTTCATTTTATAAAACTAAAATTATACTTATTTGCAAGTTTCAAATACTCATCATAAAGCTCTTGTCTTTTTTGCTCTATTTCTTTTAAAAGTTTATTTATTTTAGATCTCATC
>JAAZVM010000086.1 GCA_018623505.1 Patescibacteria group bacterium
ATATATATTATGTATATAAAATTAATAATAAATGATGCAATTAAATCCAAAACAAGAAGAAGCAAAAAATAAAGTCGATTGACCTATGCTTATTATAGCATGAGCATGAAGTTGAAAAACAGCAACATTGACAGCCAGGGTAGAGTATATGATTTGAGAAAAATCTATTAATCCATCAAACATCATGATGGTAACTTTTACCAATAAAGCTGCCTCAGAAATGAGAGAAAGAGTAGCAAAAAGACTATGAGTTGAAACTCCTAGAAATCTTTACTCTAAGTACAATTTCCCACTTATATGAACTTTCCACTCTATATGAATATATTTTCTAAAAGAAGTTTTATCTAAGTTTTCAGCAGATGAATTACAAATAGGATTAAAAAAGGATTTTGTTATATATGATGAACAAGATAAATTATCTGTTTTAAAAAATATACTAAAAAATAGACTTAACCTAGATGAAAAAGAATTTCCAGCAAGACAAATAGCATTTTACATAAGTAATGCAAAAAATAATCTTGTAACAGCAATAGCTTATGAAAAAGAGATTGACTCTACTTTGAAAGAAGTAGTATTTAAGGCTTATTTAGAGTATGAAAAAGACCTTGTAAGCAATAATGCAATTGACTTTGATGATATACTTATAAAAACTTATGCTCTTCTAAGGATTTGAAAAATATTAGATTATTATCAAGAAAAATATAAGTATTTAATGGTTGATGAGTACCAAGATACCAATATGGTTCAATATCACATTGTTAAATTATTAGCTTCTAAGTATAGGAATTTAGCTGTAGTATGAGATGATAGCCAATCGATATATAGTTGGAGATGAGCAGACATGAGAAATATAATAAATTTTAAAAAGGATTATTCAGAAGCTCTTATTGTAAAACTAGAACAAAACTATAGATCAACTAAAAAAATAATTGCTTGAGCAAACGCAGTTATAAACAACAACACAAGTGGTATAAAAAAAGAACTTTGGACTGATAATGATGAATGAACTCATATAAACTATATAGAAGCTCCAGATGATAAAATAGAAGCAAGTATAATTGCAAATATAATAAAAAAATCAGAAGGGAATTATAAGGATAATCTTATACTTTATAGAACAAATGCTCAATCAAGAAACATAGAAGAAGCACTTATGAAAAACTCTATTACATATAGAGTAATATGATGACAAAAGTTTTATGATAGAAAAGAGATAAAAGACTTATTAGCTTATTTAAGAGTAATACATAATCCAAATGATATAGTATCTATGAAAAGGATAATAAATACTCCTACAAGAAAAATCTGAGCTAAATCAATAGAAGTTATGGATAAATATAAGGAAAACTTTTGATTATCTTATCCTCAAATAATTGAAAATATAGATGAAATAGAAGAACTAAACTCATGAGCTAAAAATGCTATTAAAAATTTCAATATAATATTTGAAGATTTAGTTAGAATCTCTCATCAAAAAACAGTTTGAGAACTTATTAGAGATATAGTTAAAATAACTAACTACGAAGATTTTATCACTTCATGACTAAGTCAGGAAGAAAAAGATAGTAAAATCGAAAACATAGACGAATTAGTAAATGTAGCAACAGAGTATAACTGAATAGAACCTAGAGAAAGTTTATCTGTTTTTCTAGAAGAAGTAGCACTTATCACAGATATGGATTCAAAAGATGAAAGAAGTGATTATGTTACACTTATGACAATACATACAAGTAAATGACTAGAAGAAAAAAGAGTTTTTCTTACTTGAGTAGAAGAGTGACTTTTTCCAAGTTTTAGAAGTATATGAGATTCAAATGCACTTGAAGAAGAAAGAAGACTTATGTATGTAGCAATGACTAGAGCAAGGGAAGAGTTATATGTAAGTAGAGCAAGTGAAAGGTTTAATTTCTGAGATTATGTAAGAAATCCAGAAAGTAGGTTTATAAAAGAGATACCAACTGACTACTTGATAAATTATGATTTATCTGAGTACACTAAAAGTGCAACTAGTTTTTTCTCTAGCACAAATAATAATTTTTGAAGCTGAAATACAATTAGTACATATAAACCGGTTATAAAAACACAAAATAATGATTTATCGCAATTTAATGTTTGAGATAAAGTCTCTCACCCAAAATTTTGATGATGAATAATTACTGAGCTTAATTGAGAATTAGCATCTATTGCATTTTCATGAAAATGAGTTAAAAAGATGAATATAAAAATAGCACCAGTTAAAAAAGTTTAAAGAGCGATCATGTAGATCGCTCTTTTTTTCTTAATAATTCTTGGATTTCTTCCTCCCATGGACAACCAAAAGTATGATATCCAAATGGGACTTTCATACTCATTTTATCCTCATTAAGTCTGAATTTTTTAAAAAAAGACACTTTGGTATAATTCCGTCCAATCTCTATCTTATAATAATTTGATAGGATTATTTTCACTCCAGGATGAAAATACCTTTTTGAAAATAGTGATAAACTATCCGCTGAAGCAGAAGTTATATTTACCTTAAGTAGAACTTCTAACTCACCATTTGTCTTTATTTTTATTCTAAATTTATAAGAAGCGTCAAGAATTGCATCATAGCTATCTTCTAAATTCCTATATAATACTAGATCTCCTGTTTTTTGGAAAAACTCAACCAGAAATCCACTAACAGAATTAACAAGTCTTTTTTTAATTTTTACATCCATTAATATTTACCCCTTTTTGAGATTGGAATAATAAGTAAAATAATTTTATTGTCAATAATATATTTTTTATTATTTTAAAAAAAAATATATATTATAAATAATATATGATAATATCTGACATGAATTTAGAAAATATTAATTATTTATATCTGAGTAATGAATATAATAAGGATACAATAGTAATTCTTCATGGTTGGTGATGAAGCTTAAATAGTTGGGAAAAAGTAGCAGAAAAATTATCAATAAAATGATACAATGTTTTAGTTCCAGATTTGCCTTGATTCTGAAAAACACAATTAAGTGAGATATATAATCTTAATAAATATACTGAATGGATGATTTCATTATTAAAAGAATTAAGCTTAGATAATTTTATACTATTATGACATAG
>JAAZVM010000087.1 GCA_018623505.1 Patescibacteria group bacterium
AATAATTTATCATAATTTCTTTTTTATGTAAAATAATAAAAATTATTTTCTTTCTTTTTTTGATCTATATCTACTTATGTTATCAGTATGTCAGTTAAGTTTTATGTAATCTATAACTCTTCATAGGTAATTAACTATTTCTTTGCTTTCATTTATTCATTTAAAGTATATATTTGCACTTTCCTCTGTTCACTTTATAGTAAGATTTCAAAATCAAAATAAAGTTCATATAATTCATTTTTTTGTATCTGTAGCTTTTATATCATTAAGTTTTAGTTCTTTTTTATGCTTTTGAAATAATCAGTTTTGAGTTAGCTCTAAAACTCTTCTAGTAGTTATTATAAGCCAAGTATTTTTATACAAAATATAAAGATAAAATAAAAGTAACGAGAAAATTATTAATCATATAGTTATAGAAACTATAATTATATAATGTAAAAAATAACTTCAAACTCATATAAGAGAAGATAAAACTAAGTAAACAAAAAACAGGTGAACTTTATCCAGCATGAAACTTATAATATTTTCATGTTTTTTTAGTAACAACTTCTCATCTGAGTATTGTCATTCAAAAGATTTTTTACTAACTTCTTTCATATTTATTTTTTAATTCTTCAAGATTTATATCAAACACAACTGGCCTTCAGTGAGGGCAGGTTGCTGAGTAATCCATTGCACTATCATTCAATAACTTGTTCATTTCAAAAAGATTTAATTTATTACCAAATTTTATAGCTGATCTACAAGCCGTATAGGCAAATATTTTATTTTTTACTTCTTCTAGAGTATTTGATTTATTGAATCACCAAGTTCAAATATCTTCTAGTATTCATATAAATATAGTTTTTATATTTTCCCTTTTTATAAAATCCGGTATTCAGTTTATGATTATATTATTTCATGGTAATATTTCAAAATCAAATCAAATTTCATAAAAAGTGTCTATATTGTCTTTTAAAATATCTATTTCTTTTGGCATTATATAGATATTTTCTCAAATAAGTAGTCATTGAGTCGAATTTTTAATTTCTTTTTTGACTAACTTTTCATATATAACTCTTTCAGCTAATGCGTGTTGATCTAAAAACTTAATTCAGTCTTTAGTTTCAACTATTATATAACTATTGTGAGCTTGTCATATAATTTTTCAAAGTTTTGTATCATGTAGATCATTACTTATTTCAAAACTATATTCTTTATCTATATTATCTCATCAAATAGCTTTTGAAAAACTATTTGCTTCATAGATTTTTTGTTGATCAGGATGACTTTTAGTATCTTTATATGGAGAGTATGATTTAAATTTAGTTCCAGATCATGTATAATAGTTATTTTCTTTATTAATACTTGAAAAACTATTTATTGTATTAGTTTGATTAGATAATTCAGGAGTTTTTTCAGTGTTTTCATAAGATTTATTTACTAAGCTTACATTTTCTAGCTTGTCTTGAATTGAATGATAAACTGCTCTAAATATCTTTTGTTCATTTGCAAATCTAACCTCAAGCTTTCTAGGATGTACATTTACATCAACTTCTTCCGGATTTATCTCTATATTTAAAACAAATCAAGGATTTGTTCAGTGAGGAATAAATCTATTATAAGCATCATTTATAGACTTAGAAATCATATACGATTTAATAGGTCTTTTATTTACAAATAAATTTTGTTTATTTTTGTTTTGAAAACAAACTTTAGGATCACTTATAAATCAGCTTATTTTAATGCCTTCCATTTCAAAAATTATTTCTAGAGAGTTATTAAAAAAGTCATTACCATATATATTATATATTCTAGTTTTTAGGTTCTCATTTTCCCTGTATTTTAAAATAGTTTTTCAATCTGATATAAATTCAAATCAAACATTGGGGTAAGACAACGAAGCTTCGTATAAATAAGATAATATATGATTATACTCTGTTCTTGGTTTTTTTAGATAATTAAGCCTTGCAGGAGTGTTGTAAAATAATTTTTTTACTATTATTTTAGTTCAAATGTCTATTGCTGCTTCTATAATATTTCATTCTTTTTCTCATCAAGTATATGAAATATCATATCATATATCACTATTTATATTTTTTGAAATTATTCTAGTATCACTTACAGAAGAGATTGATGCCATAGCCTCTCATCTAAATCAAAAAGTCATAACATGATATAAATCATCTAGGTTTTTGATTTTACTTGTTGAGTATTTTTCACATACAAGTTCTAGATCTTCTTTTTCTATTCATATTCAATTATCTTTTATAGAAATAAAATCAAGTCATCAATTTTTAATTTCTATTACTATATTTTTTGATTTAGCATCTATTGAGTTTTCTACTAATTCTTTTATTACTGAAATTGGTCTTTCTACTACTTCTCAAGCAGCTATTTGATTGGCTAAATTTTTATCCAATTTTATAATTTTTGACACTTTTAATTTATTTTATCAAATAATTTTTTATTATTTTCCTCTATTTTTCATATAAGATAATGAAACACTTTAAACTCCATACCTTTTATTAAATACCTATAACCTGTAAATGATGCTATAAGAGAGCCTATTGTATCTATTATTAAATCATACATTGTATCTAATACTCAATATCTGGTTGTATAGAAATCATTTACAAATTCATCTCAAGATATATAAGATTTTTGCATATTAAATCATAAAAATTGATCTAATGAAAACTCTATAATTTCCCATATAGTTCACAAGGCAATTCAAAAACTAAATGAAAATATAACAACAACTAAAGGTGGAACATTAAACTTTCAGGTTTTATAAAATACATATAAGATTAAAAATCATATAAATCACAAAGCAATTCAAGAAACTAGGTGATGAATTATATCCCACCAAGGGAATTTTATATAAAAATTTTGAACTTCTCATAAAAACAAAGATGTACATATGAAAAATATAATTATTATTTGAAACTCTTTTGGTATTTTGATTTTATATTTGCTGTAAAATACATAAAAATAAGTAATACAAAGCATTAAAACAGATATAAATATAATTATCCAGTTTTCTTCATAAAGTCATATAGCCATTGCTATTATTAAGAATATCCTTAAAAATAT
>JAAZVM010000088.1 GCA_018623505.1 Patescibacteria group bacterium
AAATTAATTAATCAAAATAGCAAAGATTTTAAAAGCTATGAAATATCATGTTTAATTAAATTGGAAGATTCATGAATAGAATGAGCAGTAGTAGTAAATATATATGAAAAAGTAAAACCAGACTCAACTATTATTAAATTTTCATACATAGAAAATTGAGAAAAATGACTTAATTACTCTAGAGTAAAATATAAGTTTTTCGAAATATATCCAGAAAATAAAAAAGTAAAAAAATAATAAGTAAATAAAAATATATGACTGATTTGACTAATAATACAGAAATAAATGATTGAAGTATTGAAGAACAAAACTCTTGACTTAAATCAGAAACTTTAGATAAGTGATTAGGGTGGCTTGAGGAAGTTATATCTGGAGTATCAGAAGAAACTTGGTCATATTTACAACAAGAAGTAAATAACAGAAAAAGTGAAAATAAAAGTGAAGATTAAAACCTTCACTTTTATTTGATTTTTTAAACCATAAAACTAAAATATATCCATTAAAAAATTATAACTCATAAATGCAAGAATTATTTAAAAAATACAGCCTTGAGCTTGAAAAAAACGAACTTGATAAATTTGAAAAGTTTTTAGAAATATTTAAAGAAAAAAATGCTCAGATAAATCTTTCAGCTATAAGAGATGATGAATGAATCATCGAAAAACATTTTATAGATTCTATAATGCTAAACATATTTATAGAACTAGAATGAAAGGTAGCAGATATGTGAACAGGTTGAGGTTTTCCACTTTTACCATTAGCAATTATAAATCCAGAAGTAAGTTTTACAGGTATAGATAGTGTATGAAAAAAGCTAAAAGCGATAGAAGAATTTGCAGAAAAACTAGAACTTACAAATGTAAAAACTCTAAATGGAAGAGCAGAAGAAATATGACAAAATATGGATTACAGAGAAACTTTTGATTTTGTAACTAGTAGAGCAACTGCTTACTTTCCAACTTTACTAGAGTATGTAATACCATTACTAAAAGTATGATGAGTTTTTTGTGCATACAAACTAAATGATAAAGAAGAACTTTCTAGTGCAAAAAAAGCATTATCTAGACTATGAGCTAAGATACTAAAAGTAAAAAACTATACTTTATGAGACCAAGAAAGAACTATAGTTTTTATAGAAAAACTATCTAAAACACATGCTAAATACCCAAGAAAAAATGGTATACCATTAGCAAATCCTATAAAATAATTATAAAAAAATGATATATATATTACCAACTGACACTTGCTATGGAATCTGATGTCCAGTAGATGAAGTAAAAAGCTATGAAAGAATCTATAAAATAAAAAAAAGAAGCTTTGATAAACCTTTAGCAGTTATGGTTCCTGACTTTAATTGGCTTGAAAAATATACTGATTTAAATCAAGAACAAATAGATTTTTTAAAAAGTTATGATAAACCATTTACTATTCTATGTGATAGCTTACACCTAAAAACATGGATAAATTTCGTAAATGAAGAAACTTCTGAAGAGTTTCAAAACAGAGATATGTACGAAAAAATAGCCTTTAGAGTAGCTCATAATAAAACTCAAGAAAAAATACTAAAAGAAACTTGACCTATATTTTTAACAAGTGCAAACTTGTCAAACAAGCCAGAGATTTATTCATCAAAAGAGATAAAAGAAAGCTTTTGAGAATATATAGAAAGATGAGTTATAAAATTTGTATGAGAAAATACAGGTAATCTAGAAAAAAGATCACCAAGTGAGATATTTGAATTCGACTGAGAAACTACAGATCAAATTTTTTTAAGAAAATAAAAAGTTAGATAATTATAAATTATCTAACTTTTTTTAATACCCACTTAATAAGTTAATTGCATTTCTAAGTCAAAGATTATCACTATTTAATGCTTTTGATACTTTTGAAATAGTAGCAGAACTCATACCAGTTTTCTTTTCTATCCTAGAGTAAGATATACCTTCTTCTAGCATTTTAGCTACTTCTAGTTTCCTAGAAAAATCTAACATCTCTTTTTCTGTCATCAAATCAAGCATAAATTCAAAAAGTCTTTCTTTGGAATCGAGTCTTGAAAAAACAGTTAATAGGCTATCTATTTCATAAGCTAATTCGTTTTTTTTCATTGTTAAAAAATGTTAAAAACTATTATAAAACCACTTTAGTTAGTTAAAGTTTTTTGTTATATTCTACTTTACTCAGATAAAGTAAGAAGTCAAAAAGAAATAATTAAGCATTGTTAAAAAGTATAAAAATGGCTTATTATAGAGTATAAAGTACTGTTAAAAACTTTTAATAAATAAAAAAAGAGATTAATAATTAATCTCTTTTTAATCATACGATTTGCATCATCTCATTATACTTTTTTGTAGCTAGAGTATTCATATAACTATTCCCTTCTTCTAGTTTAGAGCTTATAAAACTCATATCATCTTCAAAACTAGCAAACTTTTTTCTTGGCTCTTCAAAATATTTTAATATAAGATCTAAAAGCTCTAATTTAGCATGACCATATCAGTAATTACCTGCTTTATATTTTTTTTCTATATCTTTTTGTTTTTCTTCATCTGCAAAAAGCTTTATAAGTGCAAAAACATTACAAGTTTCTGGATTTTTTGGTTCTTCTAAACTTTCACTTCAAGTAACTATAGACATTATCTTCTTTTTTAGAGTTTTTTCATCATCAAAAATACCTATAAAATTATCATAACTTTTACTCATTTTTCTACCATCAGTTCAAGGGATAGTTTGCATATCTTCTTGTACAAATTGTTCTGGCAATTTAAAAAGCTCTGTATTGTAAGTTTTATTGAAATTACCAGCTATATCACGAGCAAACTCAAGATGCTGAATTTGATCTTTTCAAACAGGAACAAGATCAGTATCATAAGTTATGATATCACTAGCCATAAGTATAGGATAGTTAAAAGTAGCCATATTTATATCACTATTTTTTTCTTTTGAATCCTTGAAACTATGAGCTCTAAGCATAAGACTATAAGGAGTCACACTACTTAAAATCCAAGTTATATCATTTATATGATCTATTTTTGATTGCTCATAAACTACTATATCAGTATCCTCTGGAA
>JAAZVM010000089.1 GCA_018623505.1 Patescibacteria group bacterium
ATTGTTATGGATATAAGTATTTCAACAAAAGTAAAAGCTTTTATTTTCATTTTTTTAAAATTATATTTTCCATTATTTTATTTATAAATACAACTACAAAAACTATAATCATAAATACAATTATTTTCCCTTCTTTTTCTAAAAAAAGAGCTGATAATCAAAAGAAAAAGGATAATGAATAAACAGTATAAAGTACTTGTTTTTTAGTTAATCATAAATCTAAAAGTCTGTGATGTAGATGTGTGAAGTCTCCCTTTAATGGATTTTTTTTGTTTATTAATCTTTTTATAATCACATAAATTGCATCTACACTATATATTCCAAAAACCACTAAAACTGTTGCTATTTTTCAACCTGAAATAATTGCTAATGTTGCTAGCATAAATCATAGAAACATGGTTCAGCTATCTCACATAAGTATCTTTGTATTGAAGTCAAAATACCAAAAAGGTATAAGTACAGATAAGAGAATCAGAGTTGTTTTCATTATAAACTCTGCATTTTCTATTCATCAACTATAATCATCTTGATTGAATAAAATTATTCAAAGTAAAAATAAAATCAAAAAGGATATTATTGATAATCATGAAGTGTTTCATCCTATTCCATCTGTCCAATTTAGAGCATTAAAAACAAATACATACCAAATTATAGTAAAAAGAAGCGGTATCAAGTATATAGTTTGTCAAAGTATGTCTATATTGTAAGTTTCTAAATTTATAATTCCACCAAATATATTACTAACGTATCATATTTTTATAGATGTTATTCAAATCGTTGCCCCAATTATTATCTGAACTATAAGTCTTATTTTAGCACTTATATTCATCATATCATCTATAAAACTAAGGAGAGTTATTATAAATCAGAAACTTAGAATCAATCCTAGTTTATAGTTATAATCTATGAAAAAAATGCTTAAAATTGAAAAACAAATAAAAAATACTATACCCATACTATAAGGAATTGGTTTTCTTTTTAATTTATATTTTTTTGGATTATCTAGTATGTTAAATTTATAAAATAATTTTTTAAATATCAGTATCAATAATAATGAAAGAAAAAATCAGCTTATAAATATCAAAAAGTAGTCTATCATTTTAGGTTTTATTTTTTAAAGTTTTATTTGTTTTTCTTTTTAATATATTCAGGAAGAAGTTTGCAGTAATAAACTAATACAGTGCTTGTTAATATAAAATATCAAACTGCTAAGCTGTCTAAGTTTCATGAAACATAAGAGTAAAATCAAATTATCCCAGATCATATAACTATTCAAACAACTCATAATATATTTAACCAATATCTTATTTTATCATTTATGCTTACTAGTCAAGTTGTAACCAGACTAAATCATATTGCCATTAATATGCTTCATATTCATACATTTATATTTAATTTAATAATTCATAAATCAACTTCTTTTCATCCCATATAAATGAAAACTATAAATAGTAATATATTTAAAATACTTAATGTTATAGAATTTAATAATTTAAAATTTTTTCAAAAATTATAATAAGAAAAAGCTTTTAATGCTGCTAATATATAACATATTTGCCATATAATATATTGAGTTTGTTCTAGTATTAATGCTCAATAAATAGCGGTGATAGTAAAGATTGTAACAGATAGAATATGGTATATTGCTCATATTTTATTGTTTTTTGCTGTATAATTTCATTGCATTACCATTATAAAAAGATTTCATAGTAAATTAGCAATGAATAATAATATTATTTCCAACAATTTAAAACTAGACTGGTTTCAGCTAAAAGATACTATAATTAATGCAATAGCTAACAATAAATAAACCCACCAATTTTCTTTTGAAAACTTTTTCAACTCTTCTAAAAACATATCTTTAAGTAAATATATAAAATACTCTTATACTATATTTTTTAGTTTATTTTTGGCAAGAAAAAAGAAGTAATTAATTACTTCTTTTTAATTTAAAACTGTTCGTTTAATTTAAGCTTTGATTGATAAAACATCCTACTTGAGCTTACTCAAAATCTTTGAGCTGCTATTCTGTCTATACCCATACCAAATGCAAAACCTGAGTACTTTTCTGGGTCTATTCATGCTCAACTTAATACTTTTGGATGAACCATTCATGCTCATAGTAATTCAACCCATCAGCTCGCAGAACACATGCTACAGTTTTTTCCATTTTTCTTACCCGTTCAAGAGCATATTTGACAACTTACGTCTATCTCAGCACTTGGTTCTGTAAAAGGAAATATACTTGGTCTAAATCTAAGTTCAGTTTTTTCTCATAAAAGTTTTTTCATGGCAGTTTCAAGAGTACCTTTTAAGTCTCAAAAAGTTACTTTTTCTCAAACTACTAGTCATTCAAGTTGATAAAAGTTACAAGTATGTCTAGCATCTTCTTGTTCATATCTGAATACTCTACCTGGAACGACTATTTTTATTGGTAATTCTTCCTTTAGCATAGTTCTTATTTGAACTGGAGAAGTATGAGTTCTTAGTAATAGTTTTTCTCAAGATTGTTTATTGTCGTTTATATCATCTGTAATCCAAAAGGTATCCCATACATCTCTAGCTGGATGATTATCAGGTATGTTTAACATATCAAAATTCATAGTCTCATTCTCTACTTGAGGACCATCTTCAACTTTAAATCACATAGATATAAATATCTCTTCTAGTATTTCAGAAGTTATGCTTATAGGGTGTTTATGACCTGTTTTTTTGTTTCTAAAGGTAGCTGTCACATCTATTTCTTCTTGTTTTTCTATGTTTCTGTATTTTTCTTCTTCCAGTGAGATTTTCTTATTTTCGATTTCTTCAAGTATGAAGTTTTTTAGTTTATTTGCTTCCGGTCATACTATTTTTTTATCTTCTACAGAAAGATCTTTTATTCCTTTTAATATATCTTGAAGTTTACCTTTTTTTCATAAATAATCTTTTTGTAAATTTTCTAATAAATTTTCATCATCTAAGGATTTAATCTCATTTACAAATTCCTCCTTTAATTTATTTAATTTTTCTAACATTTTTTTCTTATAAACAATATTTTGCTCAATTATAGAAAAAATGTTTA
>JAAZVM010000090.1 GCA_018623505.1 Patescibacteria group bacterium
ATATGAATATATTTTCATGAAATATTACTTTAAAAGGTAATAAAAGTATAAATCTTGACTATGATTATATAGAAAGTCTTTCAAAAAATGGAGATAAAACTATTTTTATATTTTGAGAAACAGAACTTAAAACAAGTAAAGAATTAATTGAAATGTTTAAAGAAAAACTTTGAGAGTTAAATTATTATGATTTATCTATTTCAACAGAAGATAAAATAGAAGTTATAAACGTGGCTTATGAAGAATGAATCTATGAAGTAGCTACTTTTGAGTGAGAAGAAGTAAGTTTTGAAGAAATTATGGATAGATTTGCTGACTTTGAAGAAGTTATTTCTATAAGAGAAGCTGAAGAGTCTGAAAGGTTTTGAAATAAAAAAATAAAAGTAGACTTTGTATACTAATAATTTTAAATGGATATATATATACATCTTTGAACAAATCTAGAATACTTTGATTTATTAAATGAAAATAAACTACTAAGTACTGGTAAGCAAGATAGAGAACTTGCTTCTTTTTTCATGGAAAACTTCCCTTGAGAATTAGCTGAAACTATTTCTCCACAGTATGAAATTAACTTTATGTGAATCAGAGAAATAAAGAAAAAGTTTTGAGTTGATGCTTTTAATAAAATAGGTTGAATCTATTATTGAAGTGATAATTGTGAATATCTTGCTCCTACAAAAATAGAACTAGAAAAAGCAATAGATAAATTTTTGGAGTTTAATAAAAATTTTCCACCTCATAAAGTAAGAAGTTTTACATTGGTTACTCCTTATGTATGATATAAAATGCTTGAAAGACTAGAGGAATGATTAGAGTATCTAAATAATCTAAAAATCAAAAATCCTATAGAAGTTGTAGTAAATGACTATGGAGTTTTAAGAGTTATAATCAATAAATATAAAAATCTAAAACCTATTTTTTGAAGAGTTATTCATAAGATTTTAAAAACACCATTAATTGATACTTTTGGTTACGAAGCTCATCCAGCATGAGAACTTATAAAAAATAAATCAGAGCAAGAAAAACTAAAACTCAGAGAAGAAATAGTAAAATGGCAAATGAAGTTTTATAACAGCTCTGAAGTAAGTCTTGATTTATATAGAAACTTTTTATCAAAATACTCAGTAGAAAGAGTAGCTTTAGATTTTATGGAAAAAAGAGAAAAGCTTTTTGATAACTCTAGATTTGGAGATATAGGTATAGATCTATACTATCCTTGGGCTCTTATATTTACAGGTAGACTTTGTGATACTTCAGCTATAGAAAATCCTTCAAGATGATTTTATGCAACAGATGATATATGTCCTAGAACTTGTAATAGATATGATGTTTCATACAAAGTAAAAACTGTATGATATAAGATGATACAAAGGTGAAATGCATGATATAGAAGTGAATTAAATCTAGATTTTCTAAGTAATGATTTCATAAAAAATAAAAATAATAGATTTATTTTTTCTCCTTTTATTAGTGTTTAATTAAAAATGACTTTACTTTATAGTAAAGTCATTTTATTTTTTTATCAAGAAAAATAAATATACTAATAATTAAATATTTAATTATTAATATAACAATGAAAAGATATTGATTTACCCTAGTAGAACTAATAGTAGTAATAACAATACTATCAGTACTATGAACAATAAGCTTTGTAAGTCTGCAATGATATAGCCAAAATGCAAGAGATACAAAAAGAATAAGCGATGTAAAAAGTATAGAGAAATGACTAAGTTTTAACTTTACAAAGGAAGGTAAATACCTAGAACCAGAAGAAAGTATAGAAATAACAAATAGTGGAGTAACAATCCTAAAACAATGACTAGCCTGAGATACAATACTATGAAATATATGAGTAGAAATATGAACAAAAGACCCAGTAGATAATAACTACTATACATATACAGTAAGTGAAGACCTTAAAAAGATGCAACTACTATGATACCTAGAAACAAGTGAAGAAGACAGACAAACAATAAAAACAATATACGCAGAAGAAGACTACGGAAATAGATTTTTACTACTAAGATGAGATAAACTATGAATCTTTATAGAAGATACTACATACAAACCAATAAATGCAATAACAAGCTGAACAAACCTAGAACTCCAATCCACAGAAATAGAAAACTATAAAAGTATTCTGTCACAAGAAGAAATATATACATGAAGCTGAACAAGCTGAATACTAAAAAATAGAGATTGTAGAAGACTCCAAGAATACTACTGATACACAGAAAATTGAACATACAAAATAAACCCAGACTGAACTAATGAGTTTGATGTTTATTGTGATATGATTACTGACTGAGGTGGCTGGACTTTGGTTTTAAAAGCAGATGGTTCAAAAAATACGTTTAACTTTAATTCTGAATATTGGACTAATAATTCTGTTTATTGAAACCAAAATTATTTGGAAGACAATTTAGAGTTTAAAAATTTAGGTTTTTCAACTATAAATTTTGATAATATAAAACTAGAATTAAAAACTGGAGATTATATAGATAGTATAAATTTTAATTATAACTCATCATCTTTATTAGATTTATTTCTAAATAATAATAATTTACAATTTGATTGATATAATAAAAATGACTTTATGAACTTAGTTCCTAATTCTTCTCTTCAGCCAAATTGTAATGCTGTATGACTAAATCTAAAATTTTCTAATGGTAATCAGCATGGTATTAGATTATGAATTAGTTCTAATAATGAAAATAATTGTTCTTCTGATGATTCTAGAATTTGAATTTGATTATCCCCTCGGAATTGATTAAATTCAAGTGTTTGAAATATATGCTGATCAACTCAATGTAGAGATATAAACGGTAACTATACTTCAAATAAAAATATAAATTCATTCTGATACTTATACATAAGATAAAAAACAAGATAATTAATTATCTTGTTTTTTCTTTATATGTTTCTTCATCATATATAAGTTCTAGTTCTTTTAGTACTTCTAATCAAGTATCAGGTAATACTATATAACTATTTTTTATTATTGCATCTTTATTATTTATTAGTG
>JAAZVM010000091.1 GCA_018623505.1 Patescibacteria group bacterium
ACAAAAATAATCTTAAGCTCATAAAAAATATAAAATTATTTATAATTAAAAAAATAGTATATAAATAAACTGATTTATGTTTGTAGTTATAGATGGTATAGATGGTTCTGGTAAATGAACACAAGTTAAATTATTGGAAGAAAGATTAATTTCTATGTGAAAAAAAGTAAAGATACTTGATTATCCTAGATATGGTGAAAAATCAGCATTTGCAGTAGAAAAATATCTAAATGGAGAATACTGAAAAAATGTAACAGCAAAACAGGCTAGTTTTTTTTATGCTCTTGATAGATTTGACGATAGTTTTAATCTTAGAGCTGATTTAGAAGATTATGATTATATAATTTCAAATAGATATGTTTCTGCAAATATGATACATCAAGCTTGAAAAATAGAAGATGAAAATGAAAAATATGAATTTCTAAAATGGCTTGAAGACTTAGAGTTCAATATATTTGCTATTCCAAAACCTGATAAAACTATATTTTTAAACGTGAGTCCAGAAATGAGCCAAAAACTTGTTTTGATGAAAGAAGAAAGAGAGTACCTAAAATGATGAAAAAAAATGGATATACATGAAGAAGACAAAGAGCATTTACAAAAAGCCCACTCTTCAGCTATGTGAATAGTAGAAAAATATAATTGGATAAAAATAGATTGTGAAAAAAACTGAGAAATGAGATCAATAGATGAAATAAATGATGAAATACTAAACAATATTTTATAAGCTCTCCCAAAACTTATAAAAAATGCAAACAAGCAAAAAAATCTGAGATATTTGAGAGTTAATTGCTATAAAATACCTACAAAAAAATAGCTACCAAATCAAAGATACAAACTTCAAATTTGGTAGGTTTTGAGAGATAGATATAGTTTCAGAAAAAGATGGAATTACTCAGTTCATAGAAGTTAAGTACAGAAGTTCTTCAAAGTATGGTGAACCAGAAGAAGCTATTATAAAATCAAAACTTAGAAAACTAAAAAAAACAATAGAGTATTATGTAGTTAAGAATAATCTAGATTTTGAAAAAATAAGCTTTGATGTTATAACAATTTTAAAGTGAGAAAAGTCATATAAACTTAAGCATTATAAAAATTTGGAGATTTAGTCTTTTATATAAGAAATAATAAAATACTTATGAAAAATATAATTATAAAAAAAGAAAATAGAGCATATAGAGATTACAATTGGCTTAAAACTTTTTATCTTTTTTCATTTTGAGATTATATAGATTATGAAAATATTTCATTTTGAGATTTGAGAGTATTTAATCACGATATTATATCTTGAAATTCTTGATTTTGAAAACATCCTCATGATAATATGGAGATTTTAACTATACCTCTCTCGTGAGCTATTTCTCACGAGGATTCAACTTGATGTAAATGAGATATAAAAATAAATCAAATCCAAACAATGACAGCCTGAACTTGAATCTTCCATAGCGAAGTAAATAGATTTTCAGAAGATGTAGAGCTTTTTCAAATATGGTTTTTACCAAATAAATTATGACTAAAACCAAACTACGAGACACTTGATTATTCTTTAAAAGAAAATAGTCTAAATCTTTTAGTTTCTTGAGAAAGGCAAGAGTGAATTTGATACCTAAATATAGAATCAAAAGTTTATATATGAAATTATCAAAAAGATGAAAAGTTTTCCTATGAGATAAAAGAAATTAGAGGCTTATTTGTATATGTATTTGAGTGAAGCTTGTATTTATGAGAAGAAAAAATATCTAGTTTTGATCAGATAAGATTTAGCCAAAAATGATTTTATGATTTTCATGTAAAAGAAAAAACTAAGTTTATACTTATAGATGTAAGTTTGAAAAATTAAAATTTTCCATAAAATAATTTCATTATAAAAAATCAAAAACCATGAGTGAAAAATACAAAAAGACTAATGCTTATATACAAAAAGTAGAAGACCATAAAAACATAATAAACATAGAAAAAGAAGCTTTTGAAAACAAGTGAAAATGGAAAAGCTTTTTTCAAAATAAAAATGATATAGTTATAGAAGTATGAACATGACTTTGAAACTTTTTTTCAACAGAAGTTTCAAAAAATCCAAATGAAAACTATATATGATTTGAGATAAGATTTAAAAGGCTATTTGTAACAGCTGAAAAAACTCTAGAAAAATGATGAGAAAACTTCACTCTTATAAAAACACCAGCACAAAATATAGATAAGATTTTCGATGAAAATGAAGTATCTAAAACTTATGTTTTTTTTCCTGATCCTTGGGATAAAAAAGATAGACAAAGGAAACATAGACTTTGGAGTGAAAAGTTTATAGAGGATTTGTATAAAATCACTAAACAGTGATGAAAAGTGATTTTCAAAACTGATCATCTATGATACTTTGAAGACACTTTAGAACTTTTGAAATCATTTTGAAAATGGAAAATAACTAAGCTTTCTTATGATTATGAAAATGAACTATCAGATTTTGACAAGAAAAACATGACAGAGTTTGAAGAAATATTTAGAAAAGATAAAATCAAGATAAACTATATAGAATTAGAAAAAGCAGGACAATAGTCCTGCTTTTGTATTGCAAGTGGTGTTAGTAACAACCACCATTCACAATGAAAGGAGTGGCTTCCGTGCTGATGCTGTAATGATTAAGTGGAGAAGTATCCACTGTTGTACCACCCATAGTATCCAGCTCGGCATGAATTGTATAGGTACCATTGCCCACAGTAGGGTTAATAGCATCTTTTACAATTCGCCATTTTCCATTTGAATTCAAAGCCTGTACTGTGAAGGTTTTGTGAGTCACATAGGCATCGTACACACTTGCCTTATATTTATACGTGACTCTTCCTTCATTGCTATCGCAGCTCGAACTTACAATTTCAAGTGCACTTGCATTGAAACTCATTACCATTGCTAAAGTAGCAATTGTAGATTTCATTTTCATACAATTTTCCTTTGTTTAAAGCTTACTTCATTGTAAGCTTTTTTATTATATGTATGTATGTATGTATGTATGTATGTAT
>JAAZVM010000008.1 GCA_018623505.1 Patescibacteria group bacterium
ACTTAAATCTATTCATTTTTTATCTAATTGTTTTTTTAATTTATTTAACTCTATATCAACTATATAATTTATATTATCTTTAGATAAAGGATTGAAAACTATTATATCATCAAGTCTATTTAAAAACTCTGGTCTAAAATAATTTCTAAGCTCTAAATTAAGTTCATTTTCTATAAAAGAAATATCTTTATTTTCTTCTGTAAATTGTTGTATTTTATGACTTCATATATTACTTGTAAGTATAATGATTGTGTTTTCAAAATTTACAACTCTTCATTTACTATCAGTAAGCCTAGCATCATCTAAAACTTGCAAAAGTATATTAAAAACATCACTATGAGCTTTTTCTACTTCATCAAAAAGTATAACACTATATGGTTTTCTTCTAACTGTTTCAGTTAATTGTCATCACTCATCATGTCATATGTATCATGGAGGAGCTCAAATCAACCTAGATACTGAATGTTTTTCCATATACTCACTCATATCTATTCTGATCATATTTTTTTCATCATCAAAAAGTTCTCTAGCTAAAGCTTTAGCAGTTTCAGTTTTTCATACTCAAGTAGGTCATAAAAACATAAAGCTTCAAAGTGGTTTTCAATCTATAGAAAGACCTGCTCTTGATCTCCTTATAGCATTTGATATACTTTCTAATGCCCTATCTTGTCATATAACGGATTTTTTAAGTACCTCTTCTAGTTTTAATAATTTTACTTTTTCAGACTCAAGTAACTTTTGAGCAGGGATTCAAGTCCATTTTGAAACAACTTCAGCTATATCATCATTGTCTACTTTATCCTTTAAATAAGTTTTAGAATTCATAGAAATCTCCAAAAGCTTATCTTCATTTTCAGTTATAGATTTTTCTAAACTAGGTATATCACTATATCTTATTTTTGCTACCTCTCACAGATTTCATTCTCTTTCAAAATTTATTGCTTTTATATTTAACTCATCTATTTTTTCTCTAGAAATTTTTATATCTGTGATTATATCTTTTTCTATTTTCCATGATTTTTCTATTTCGCTTGCCTTTTCTTGTTTAAACTTTATCTCATTTTCTAGTTTATCTAGCTTTTCTTTTGGAGTAGTTTTTTCTGATTTTTTAGCTTCTAGTTCTATTTTTAAAGTTCTTATTTCTTTTTCTAATATATCAAGCTCAACTGGTTTTGAAATTGATTTTAACTTTACACTTGAAGAAGCTTCATCCATCAAATCAATAGCCTTATCTGGAAGTTTTCTATCACTTATATATTTTATAGAAAGATCAACTGCTGATTCTATAGCATTATCTGTTATTTTTAAACCATGATGAGACTCATATTTATCTTTTATTCACCTTAATATAGCTAATGTATCTTCTCTATTTGGCTCATCTACTATAACTTTAGCAAATCTTCTCTCTAAAGCTGAATCTTTTTCTATGTATTTTCTATATTCATTTAAAGTTGTAGCTCAAATAAGATGAAGTTCTCATCTAGCTAAACTAGGTTTTAATAGATTTCATGCATCATTTTGTCATTCAGCATTTCAAGCTCATACTATAGTATGAATCTCATCTATAAAAAGTATAATTTTACCTTCTGATTTTTCAACTTCACTTATAACAGATTTAAATCTTTCTTCAAACTCTCATTTAAACATAGCTCAAGCAAGAAGTGCTCACATATCAAGACTTATGATTTGTTTATCAAGCAAGTTATCTGGTACATCTTTTTCACTTATTTTTTTTGCTATTCATTCTACTATTGCTGTCTTACCGACTCAAGGTTCTCAAACTAAAACAGGATTATTTTTAGTTCTTCTACTAAGAATCTGAATAGCCCTTCTAATCTCTTCCTCCCTTCATATAACAGGATCTATTTTTCATGATTTAGCTTTTTCTACTAAATCTATTCAGTACTTTTTTAAAGCATCTTTAGTTTTTTCTTTTAATTGTTCTACATTCATAATTCTAAAATTAAGAATTAAAAAAATCTTATTAGCACTCAGTTATTATATGTGCCAATATTTTAAAGTCAAATAAAAAACCTAAATATTTTTTTAGGTTTAATTTAACTCTTTCAAAAGTCTTTCAGCATGTCATTTTGCTCTTATATTCTTGTATTCTTTTAATATTTCCCCTTCTTTTGATACTATAAATGTACTTCTTATAACTCCTTGTACTATTTTTCAGTAGTTATTTTTTTCTCAGTAAGCTCAAAGTTCTTTATGTAAAACTAAATCAGGATCAGAAATAAGGTCAATAGACAACTCTTGCTTTTCTATAAATTTTTTATGTGAATCAATGCTATCCTTTGAAACTCAAATAACTACATATCACTTTTTCTCAAACTCTAATTTAAGACAAGAAAAATCTTTATTTTCTATAGTACATCCTGGAGTATTATCTTTTGGATAAAAGTAAAGGATAGTTTTTTCTCAAAAAGATAAAAGTGTTTTTAAATCAAAAGTTCATACTTCCATATTAGAAGAAATTGCTTCATATTTATTATTTAGATTAAGTTTCATAATTAATTATTATTTTATAAAAAAATAAAACTATTTTCTCCTCCTCCCGAAAATAGTTTTAAGAACTAAACTCTCAAAACAGTTTTACATCTAAGTTTTGCAACTTAAAGTTAGCTGGTAAATTTGGTATTTGCACTTCATCAGGTAAGTCCATTATTTCTCAAGTATTTACATCAATAAGATGAACATGGTTTCCACAGTTAGTTTCAAAATATGCTTTTTTTCATATTCAAACTACTTTTCTCAAATCTCAATCCTTAACCATATCTTCTACATTTCTATAAATAGTAGATTTTCAAGCATCATTATAAATAGCACTAAGTTCATCAAATATCTGCTCTACAGTTAAGTGCTTTTTATCACAGATTTTCATTATATCTTCTCTATAATAATGAGTTTTCATATCAAATTTTTTAATTATATTTTCTTTATTATACTTATAATTATTACAAATCAAGTTATTTTGAGAATAATTCTCATATTAGTTTTGACTTTTATGTAATTTTAAATAATATATTAGTGAGAATAATTCTCATTATATTAAAATATAATCAATAAAATCATGAAAGAATTACACAAAAAAGCACTAGAAGCTTATATAAAAATGCTAACTATACATATAGACACAAAAACAAGTGACCCAGTTTTTCATCCAGAAACAGAATGATATTACGAACAACTTTTTACTGTAGCTCATAAAATAGGTGAAAAATATGTTGATTTAGATGGTGAACTTACAGATATGAACCTAAAAGAAAAGAAAAAAGAAGCAAACAAAATCATAAGAGAACTAAAAGAAGAAATAGAAAAATATATGGAGGAAAATGAAACAACTTTATGAACAGAAGATTTACTTGGATCATTAGCAAATGATTTAGAAGATATTGAGTGAAGCTCAAAAGCATTTTTATAAAAAAGAGACTTTAAAGTCTCTTTTTTATAATTTATAAATTATATTTACATCGATTATATTTCAATTATCTAGTATTTTTCATCAAAAATCATTTATAGAACTTGCTCATTTTTCACAAATTGATTTTATCCACTCACCTTTTATCTTTTTTACTCAGTGACTTATTTTTTTTCAGTCTTCTTTTAAAAAGTTTATATTTATGATCTTTTTTCAACTTGAGATTATTTTATCTAGCTTTTTTTTATGTTTAGAACAGTTTGTTCAAAGACCTAATAATTTCGCATAACTTATAGGAAGAAGATTTACTATATAATCAACTTCTAGAGAAGCAATATTATCTGGAATAATATCCCACCAATAATCATATAAACCTTTAGTTTCAACAGGAAGCTTATAATTTACAATTAAATCTTTTGGTTTTAGTAAACCATAAAGACCTGATAAAATCATGAAATTATTATCAAAATATTTCTTTCAGTTATTAGTCATACTATCATATCATATAGCACTATACATAACTCCTGAGTATCTACCAATAGCTTCTATTGTATCTTTTTTTCAGATATTTTTATTTAAAGAAATAGCTTCCTCAAACCTACTTCACTTACATTTTAAATCTTTTTCTGTAGCATTTTCAGCTATTGAAATAGGTTTTTCAAAGTTAAAACTTAAAACTTCTTCTTTGTAATTATTTAATGGATTTTTTCACTCACTAGGAGGTAATAAAAAAAGTATTTTCATCTATTGTTTTTACATATATATTTCTTTTGATTTTGAATTATCTATTTCGTTTCAGTATTTATTATAAACATCTGTAAAATGATTTACAAAATCTCTTAATACTTCATTTTGAGGAAGATAATAAAGACCTTCTTTTATAGTATATCTTTTTAAAAATTCATTTGCATCTACCTTATTTAGATAAACTCAAACTAAATCTAGATAATGATTTATATATCACTCTTTTAAGTATCAATATAAATCTTCACAGTAGTCAAAAACTATCTTATTATCAACTATTTTTATAATTCTAGACTCCATAAGAATTTGAAAATGTATAAGAGCTTCACAATAATATGGCACAACTTCATTTACTTTTTTATAAGCAAATAATCATATAGTTCTATTTATATGATCTAAAAGCATATTTTTTCTCAGTTCTTCATCATCATTTTTTGATACAAAGTACGCAACAAGTCATCAAGCTGTAGCTTTGAACTCTTCTATGTTTTTATAAACTCAAGTTTTAGAGTTCATCTTACTTTCAGTATCCAAATCAAGCCACAAAGTATGTCAAAATTCATGACCTATAGTTTCTATATCATATACATTGTAAAAGTTTTTGGGATCTCAAAAAATATACTTTCTATAATTATCTAGTAAATCTTCCGAAAAAATCTCTGATTGCCATTTTAAAAATGGTCTAGATTTTTTATCCTCTAAAACCATTTCAGGAAATGCAAATATCTTTTTTCCACATTTTTCAGAAATTACGTCATCATTTGGCACAACTTGAGCTGAAAATAATCAAGTAAGTTCACTTGAAAAATATAAAACTGGAGTCGATATAAAAAGATTTACTCTATTTATATTTCATAAACTATATTCATAGCTTGATTTAAATCTATCTCTTCATATATCATCATATATTTTTTCATACATATCTAGTATATTATCCTTGACTGTACTTTCAAATACCTCATTTTCTATTCTCAAATCCCAATCTGGAGCAACAGCCTGTCTGTACTTATCTTCATAAAACTCTAAAGGGTGACTTATCTGAAAAGGAGTTTTTATTTCCATCCATTTTTCATCTACTATTGACCATTTTTCTACTAATCTATTTACATCTCTTTCTAAAAAAGCATATTTTATAGCTGTTAAATAATCTATATAATACTCTTTAGAATCATATATATCGTCTTCCTGGCAAGATAATTTTTTTATAAATTTATCTAAAGCTTTTACTATGAGATTTACTTCAAACTTAAAAACATCAAAATAACTTTTTGACTCAAAATCACCGTTTTCATTTATAACTAAAGAGCTGTATGATCTGTCTGCAATTTCTCAGTTATGTCATAAATCTAAAAGATTATTTTCATTTAAAAATTGCATTATTTTATCAGTATCATTTTCAAATCTAGATTCAAGCTCTCTATTTACTAAGTTTACTATATGATTTCTCCATGGTAAAAACAAACTATTAAAAGCTACACCTACTTCATAAACTCATTTAAATATTTCGTTATAAAAATCAGTAAGTAAATTATTTTCTTCTATATAATTTAAAAGTGATTTTTGAATGTCAGAATAAAAATCAGATACATAATTATAAGATAAATCTAAAAATTCATCTATTTGCTCTTGAGGAAATCAAGCTTTTTCCATATATAAAACTAGTGAGTTTTCTCTTAATTCTACTATTCTGAAATATGCTCAAAGTCTAGTTTCACTATTATTTTCTAGTCATATATACTCTAAAAATTCTTCTAGTATTTCTCTAGACTCACCTTCATTTTCTACTCAATCAAATAATGTCTTTAGATTTTTTGAAACCTCCTTGTTATAAGAAACTATTTGTTTTATATTTTCTTCTATTTGTATTTTATCCATTTATTTTTATTAGTACTAATTTATTATAATATAATTAAAAATAATTATTTATAAAATAAAAAACTAATCAAAAGATTAGTTTTTTTGTTTCATCCAATAATCATCTTGTCTAACAAGCATCTTTTTACTATTTTCATTTTTAAGAACTTGTTTTAAAGCTTCTTCAGTAAATATAGTATTTTGACTTCATTTAAAAAGTACAAGATATTTTTTTGATGAAGTTTCCAAAAAGTTGTAAAGGTATTTTCAAGCATCTGAAGATTTTTCAAAGTTTCATAAATGGTCTCAAAAATGATTTTTTGTTTCTTTTCATACTGAAATTATTTTTCAAAAATGACTTAAATAATGATAAAGTTTTCTATGTTCATTTCTAGATTTTTTTCATAACTCTCTCATATCTCATATTACAAATAGAAGTTCATATTTTTTAAATACTTTATCTCTTAAAGTTACTGCATTTTCTATCATCTTAATCATACTAGCAGGTCATGCATTGTAAGTTGAGTCAATCAATACAGAACCAAAAACTCAGTTAAATAAAGTAAATCTTCAAGGTTGATTTATAAGGTTTATAGTTTGATTTTTATCTATATGTTTAACTCAAAACTCTTTTAAGATTTTTAAAGCTAAACCTATATAAACAAAATTTTCTTCTCAAAGTATATTTGTCTTAACAATATCATCTTTAAATTTTAAAAGACTTAAAATTTTATCATTTTCTACAAAGTACTTATGCTTGAAAGAATCTTTTTTATTGAAAAAACTATGTTTCACTTTTAGGTTTTTAGATTCTTTTTCTAAAAACTCATCTTTTTGATTTAAAAATGCTTTATTTTTAGTAGCTTTTATAAGCTTTATTTTTTCTTTTCAAATATCTTCTTTTGATTTGAAGTTTTGTACATGTATGTAATCTAGCTTTGTAAATACACTATAATCAGGTTTAGCTATTTTAAGTAAAAAATCCATATCTCAAGGATGATCTATACCGTACTCTAAAACTATTATGTCGTATTTTTTCTTTCAAAAAATAAGCTCCTGAGAAAACAAAAAGAAAACTTTTATAAGATTTTTTAAACTAGGTTTATACTTCTCCAAAGCATATATAGAAAAAACAAGTCATAACTCACTGTTAAAATTTTTAGGTGAAGTATAAATTTTTTTATCTGGTAAAAACTGTTTTAGTACTTGATAAATTATCATCCTAGAACTAGTTTTACCTACGCTTCAAGTTACTCATATAACTACTGGTTTATACTTTTTTATATATAGTTTTCAAAGTATAGAAAACATAAAATAAACTACTTTCTTCATATTTGCTTTTTATTTATATTATCGTTTAATATATTAATATTTTTATTAAATAATACAAATATATTTTAACTATTATTTATTAACTCATCGTAATTTATCCAAACTATTGCATCAAGATGGAGTGGAGATATAGACAAATCACTAGACAATTTTTCATAAAACTTGTCTATATTTAATTTTTCATCTTCATTATAACTTTCATATAAAGCTATAAGCCTAGAATCTATTGGTATACTTATTTCATTTGGGTAAGGCGAAAAGTCATATATATTTCTAGCTGCATATCCAAACATCTTAACTGCAAAAACTATTGTTTTTGCATCTTTTTTTTGTCACATAGTTTTTGCTAAAAGATTTCTTAATTTTGTCATATCATCGTAGAAAAATTTACTTTTATCATAAAACTCTGATAAAAATGATTCTAGTTTTTTTAATCTTTTAATTTTTGTATCTATAAATCTTTTATTATTTTTTGATTGGCTTATAAATTTTGAAAGTTCAAAAACTATGTCATTGTAATTTATACTATCATCTGAAAAATAATCACTGAACTCTTCCCAGTAATCTTCTCATTTTCATGATAATTGATAACAAATTATTGAGTTAGCTATTACTATAGCCAAGTATAACTCTTTATCTTTTATGTTTTTTTCAAGTTTTTGTAAAGCTATAAACTGTCTATCTCTTTTTTCTAGCTCTAAAACTTTTTCTAAATCGTAGTGTTTTAACTTTTCATATAATCTTTTCATTGATTTTCTATTAATTCTATTTTTTGTTTTTTTGTCATTTTTTTTATTTGCAATTCTCTTTTTGTAGCCCTGCTTCTATCACCTAAATCTTCAGAATATATCAATAAAACTGGTCATCTAGCTTTTGTATACTTTGCTCATCAAGGTAATTCACCATTATGCTCTTTTAATCTCCTATCAATATCAGTAGTGATTCAAGTATAAAAAGAACCATCAGAGCATTTTAAAATATAAACTTTGTACATTTTTATTTTATTTTAATATATTTTTCTCCATCAATTAATCTAGTAGATGGCTGTCATGGTATATAATGATAGTGCAAATGCTCTACACTTTTATTTGATTTAGACTGCCTTATAAAAGAAAAATAGTCCTTTCAGTTAAAGTAATCCTTTAAGAACAACTCTACATTTTTATAATCAAAAAACTCTTCCTTACTTAGTTCATAAGTAAATTCAACATGTCTAAGAGGTACTACTATTATATGCTCTTTCTCAATATCAAAATATGGATAAAGAGAATAAATAACTATCCAATAGTCTGTCCTAAATAAAACTTCATGTTTCAAATCTATATCTTTACAAAAAGGACAATTTTCTTTAGTATGATATCATATTTTTTCATACTCTTCTCTTGTTAATTTATTCATTATATATTATTTTGTATTATATAAAAAGATGTAACAACAGGAGTTGTTTCTGTTCTAAGTATCCTATTTCAAAGATGGACTCTCTTAAATCAAGATTTTTCAAAAGCACTGATTTCTTCAACAGAGAAACCTCACTCAGGTCATGTGAAAATATTTATATCTTTACCTAATTCTAAACTTACATTTTTTAGTGATGTAGAGTTATTATCTTTTGTATGAAAAAATACATTTTCAGCTCATGAAAAATCTGATAAATCTAAATCATCAGCTATAGCAAATTCAGGAACTCTAGATCTACCTGATTGTTCTGCAGCTTCTATTATGATTTTTTCTAGTCTTTCTAGCTTATTATCTGATAAGTTTATTTTTTGACTTCTATCTGATTTAAAAAACAGGAAGTTAGAAACTCAGATTTCAGTTCACTTTTGTAAAACATACTCTAGTTTTTCAATTTTATTTGGAAGTGCTGATATTATATTTATATCATAGTCAATCTCTGAATCTACTTCTTTATATCAAACTTTTTCTAAGTATATTTCCCTTTTATCAACTGATATAACTTTAAATATAAAATCAATATCTAAAACTCAGTTAAAAAAGACAAATTCTTCTCACTCTCTAACTCTCAAAACTTTTATCATCTGGTTTAAAACAAGTGGATTTTTTATAGTGATACTATCATCTTTTTCTTCTAGTGCCTCAAAATAAAATCTTTGCATAATTTATAGTTATTTATATTGCTTTTATAATATAGATTATTAATTATTTTTCAAAATAAAAAACAAGACTAAAGTCTTGTTTTTTATTATCTAGGCATTCCGTAAAAATCTAAACCTTTACTATCAACCATAGATTTTGTAAGAAAGTTTTTCTTTTTACCTTTTACAAAGAAACCTCTTTCATCAATTATACCTTGATCCATAAGAGAAGCAGGATTTTTACTTGAAAGTTTCTTTTTTGGGAAGTTTTTTTTGTTTTCAAAGTAGTGTTTTCTAGCTTTATAACTTTGATTTTTTCTTACTTGAGGATTTTCATTACCTATATAAACTTGAAAAGCAGCTTTTTTATTTTTAGCAAGTTTTCTAGCTGCAGCTTGTTTTTTTACTATTCTAGACGTAAGTCCGTGACTATTTGCCATAATTTTTACTTTATAAATTTTAAAATAATGTGATTTTGGATAGGATTATATAAAAATATTTTATAAAATCAATTTTTATTTTTTAAAATATTTTTTTATAAATTCTAAATCATATCAAACAGCTAAAGAAAATAAATCTGGATTATTATTGTAAAAATCTAAGAAAGAATCAATATTATCAAAGATTTTTATAGCATGGATTTCTGTTTTATCAAACTTTATCTCTTGATCAAATTCTCATACAAATAGCTTTTTATAGTGTTGTCTTTTTCAAACATTTGAATCAAATGAAGTATAATAATCTCAAACTTCTTTAAAAATTATATTATCTAGATTAACTTCTTCTTTTGCCTCCCTTTTTATTGCCTCTTCATAAGTCTCTCAAGAATTTACCCTTCAGTGAGCAGTTGCTTCATACTTTAAAGGATCTACTTTTTTATTTTCTGATCTTTGAGCTATATAAAACCTCCCTTCTTTATCATGTAAATAAGCAGTTGCAACTCTTGTTATATCATCATTTATATGCAACTCATCTTCTCTAACTCATACTTTAATTACATTATCATCCCTATCTACTATATCAAAAAGCTCTGTTTCATTTACTACTCAGTGAAGCATAATAATAAATTAATAAATAATTATATGTAGTATACATAAAAAAAGAGAATTAAAAATTTAATTCTCTTTTTTGTGTTTTTAATTTTGGATCCCCTTAGTATCCAGTTATTGAAATCAGATAAATGATGTTATATAAAAACAAGATGAAACTTGAAAATGTTTTATATACTTATAGAACTTAAAAATAATTAATTTAAAAATTAGAAAAAGAAAAACCAGGTATACACCTGGTTCTCCAAAATCGCAAAACTTCTATTACTTTAATTAATTGAATGGATATATCCTTGCCTAGAGTAACAATCATAGACCATATATATATTATCTTTTGATTCTGATAATGATAATGATAGAAAAACTGCTTGAACTTTACCATAAGTTTTTGAACAAGGAGACAATTTGGTTCTATCAAATTCCAAACCAACACATCTCAGTGAAAAAACTCCAGTTATCCTACCTTTTAATTTTCT